>JAGYPB010000005.1 GCA_018399135.1 Deltaproteobacteria bacterium
CAAGCCCCCCCCCTTCCCCTTTCGCGGCAAATTTTTTCTAATATCGTAACTATTCAGCTGTCGTCCTTGCGCAGGATCGGGGATCCTGTGCTGAACAGATACCTAATATCTAAAGTGCCAAAGCGTCAGTAAAATCTGTAAAGAGTGTAAGCTGTGTTACATTCTATCTTTACCGATCTCGTTAGCATTAGGGAAAAGAATTTGTTAAGACGATGTTTAACCTAAAGAACTATGGTTGAGCTTTTATCAACCAGGTTTCAACAAAGGAGGATTTATGAGTCGCATACGTACCCTTGATGTTCAGGATGGATCGGAAGAGGTTGTTGGGATTATCAACGAAATCAATCAGGCCTTTGGCTATGTTCCCAACCTGTTTTTGACCTATGCCCATCATCCGCCACTGCTCGAAGCGAACTGGAATAAGGTTAAGCGGGTGATGATGGAGGGTGATCTGGCGCGTAAGACCAAGGAAGCCATCGCCCTGCTGGTGTCGCAGGACAACGGCTGTAACTACTGTGTCGCAGCCCATACCGGCGCTCTGAAAATGATCGGGGTTGCCGATGAGGAGATTGAGCGTATCTCATCGCAGCTGGATGCAGCTGATTTCACGTCGGCAGAGCGGGCCCTGATCAGCTTTGCCCGTAAAGCTAACACTGACCCCCACAGGGTCAGCGACGATGAATTTGCGGTACTCAAGGCAACCGGAGTGACGGATGCCCAGATTATCGAGGCTCTGGGCGTCATGGAGGTTTTTACCGCTTTTAATAAATTTCTTGATGTGCTTCAGGTCGAGCAAGGGTGATTTTGCGCTTTGTTGTACTAATGTACGAATGAGAGGATATCGAATTTAAGCCGTGACTCTGTTTGGCGTTACCTGTAACGGTGATGGCACGAGTCTTCACCGGGAGACGTTTCAATGAAAATGAACAACTGTGACGCTTGGCTTTTTACCAGCCGTAATGAACCGCGTGGCTATATCCAGCCACAGACCCTTGAGGAGCTCTGGTTTCATACTGGAACCAATTGCAATTTGCGTTGCCCATTCTGTTTTGAAGGATCAAAACCGGGGGATAGCCGCATCGAATTTTTGACTCTGGATGATGTCCGAACCTTTATCGATGAAGCGCTTGACCTCGGGGTCAAGACTTTTTCTTTCACCGGCGGGGAGCCCTTTGTCAACCCGAATTTTTTAGAGATCCTGGCTTTGGCTCTGGAGTATCGCCCTTGTCTGGTGTTGACAAATGCAACCGAACCGCTGATGAAGCGAATGGTTGATGTTCAAAGACTGCGCGACAAACCACATGCGCTGAAATTCCGGGTCAGTCTCGACGACCCTGACCCTGTCAAACACGATGAATTACGTGGTAAGGGTAATTTCAGCAAGGCTCTGACGACGCTGGGAATGTTGTACAAAGCCGGGTTCAGTGTATCTATCGCGCGGCGGATGTTGGCAGATGAAGAAAGCGCCGTTGTGGACAAGGCTTACGTCCAAACGTTGCGCACCGTCGGTATTGAAGAAGATATCACCATGATAAAATTTCCCGAATTTCACCTGCCGGGTTCCTTGCCCCATGTCCCGGAGATTACTGAAAACTGTATGACCCGCCATTTAAATGCCCAGCAACGAGAAAACTTCATGTGCAATTTCAGTAAGATGGTTGTTCGTAAAGATGGACGGTGCGGGGTCTATGCCTGCACTTTAGTCGATGATAATAAAAGCTATGACCTGGGCGCGACCCTTAAAGGTGCAATGCAGAAGCGAGTCATTCTCGGACATCATCGTTGCTATTCCTGCTTTGCCTGCGGTACCAGTTGTTCTGAAGGGGACTGATACTGTCATGATTGAACCTTGACGTGGTTTGACTTGTTCAACTGTTGAGTTCAGACCCGGCGGTAAGGACGGATCTGAGCACTTATCTGTTCTGTTTGTAAGCGATTTTGAGAGGTTGATATGAAAGGTCCTTGGAATAAAATGTTGATTGTTGGCATCATTGTCATTTTTTTGGTGCTGTTTTTTGTGTTTGACCTGCATCAGATGTTGACCCTCGCGGAGCTTAAGGCACGTCAAGAGGCTTTTTATCAGTATTATTTGAATCATCGCCTGCTGACGCTGGGGGGCTATTTTGTTCTCTATGTCCTGGTGACAGCACTGTCACTACCCGGTGCTGCCGTCATGACCCTGGCTGGTGGAGCGCTGTTCGGGTTCCTTCCGGCTCTGATCGTCGTTTCTTTTGCCAGCACCATCGGCGCGACCCTCGCCTTTCTGGTCAGTCGTTTTCTGTTGCGTGATTGGGTTCAGGGGAAATTTGGCGAGCGTCTGAAGGCACTCAATGACGGCATCGCCAAAGAGGGGGGATTCTATCTGTTTACCTTGCGGTTGGTGCCTCTATTTCCCTTCTTTGTCATCAATCTGGTCATGGGCCTGACCCCGATGCGAACCTGGACCTACTACTGGGTCAGTCAGGTCGGCATGCTTGCTGGTACCGCTGTTTTCGTCAATGCCGGTACCCAGCTTGGTCAGATCGAGAGCCTGGGCGGAATTCTTTCACCAGGGTTGCTCTTTTCATTTGTCCTGCTCGGAGTGTTCCCTTTGCTGGCTCGTAAAGGAGTTGATGTTGTGCATAAACGCCGCACCCTCAAGAGGTTTATCAAGCCGAAGTCCTTCGACTACAATATTGTCGTCCTGGGGGCCGGCTCAGCCGGTCTGGTCAGCTCCTATATTGCTGCGGCGGTAAAGTCGAAAGTTGCTCTGATTGAACGCGACAAGATGGGAGGCGATTGCCTCAATACCGGCTGTGTACCGAGTAAAGCCCTGATCCGGTCGGCTAAAATTCTTAACTATGCGCGCCGGGCCGACGAGTTTGGCTTGCGACGAACGGATATGGATTTTGATTTTACCGAGGTGATGGAGCGGGTTTCACAGGTCGTCACCAGGATTGAACCCCATGACTCGGTGGAACGTTATACCAATCTCGGGGTTGATTGTATTCAGGGTGAAGCGCGAATCACCTCGCCTTATACGGTGGAAGTGGGAGACCGCACCCTGACAACCCGTAACATTATCGTTGCTACCGGAGCTGCCCCCTTTGTGCCAGCGATTCCAGGGCTGGATCAAATCGATTATCTGACCTCTGACAACCTCTGGCAGTTACGGGAGTTGCCAAAGCGTCTGGTGGTGCTGGGTGGCGGCCCCATTGGTTGTGAAATGACGCAAGCCTTCGCCCGGTTTGGGGCCCAGGTAACCCAGGTTGAAATGGCTCCCCACATTATGGGGCGGGAAGACGAGGATGTCGCCAACTTTGTCCGCCAACGTTTTGTTGCCGAAGGGGTGCAGGTCCTGACCAACCATGCAGCCAAAGAAGTGGTTGTAAAAGGCGATGACAAACTTCTGATTTGTGAACACCAGGGCGAGCGGGTGGAGATTCCCTTTGATCAACTCCTGGTTGCTGTCGGTCGCAAGGCCCGTGTGGCAGGGTTTGGCCTGGAAGAACTGGGCGTTCGGCTGAATGAGCGCGGTACCGTCGATGTCGATCCCTTTATGCGTACCAATATCCCCAATATTTTCTGTGCCGGAGATGTCGCCGGTCCTTACCAGTTTACTCATACCGCTGCCCACCATGCCTGGTTTGCTGCAGTCAATGCTCTGTTCGGCGATTTTAAAAAATTCCGCGTTGATTACCGCGTGATCCCATGGTGTACCTTTACCGATCCCGAGGTCGCGCGCGTTGGCCTCAATGAAGCTGACGCCCGTGCCCAGGGAATTCCCCACGAGGTGACCCGCTTTGAACTGGCAGAACTCGATCGCGCTATCGCTGAAGAGGAAACCCACGGTTGGGTCAAGGTCATCACTGTATCGGGCAAGGATAAAATCCTCGGCGCCACTATTGTCGGTACTCATGCCGGTGATCTGATCGCGGAATATATCCTGGCGATGAAGCACGGTCTGGGCTTGAACAAGATTCTTGGCACCATCCACCCCTATCCGACCCTGGCTGAAGCCAACAAGATGACTGCCGGGGCCTGGAAAAAAGCCCACGCCCCGGAAAAACTCCTGACCTGGGTGGAGAAATATCATGCCTGGCGTAGAGGTTAGTTAGTCTATGAATGCTACAAGCTGATTTAAGAGCAGAACAGAAAGGAATTTCACATGAGAACAGTACTTATCGGAACGCTCCTGTTGACGCTGACTGTTGCTACAGGTTTTGCAGCTGACGGACTTGTCAGTATTGAAAGTTCTTATTCAACCAAGCAGACAATGGATCGACTGGTGGGGATCGTTACGCAAAAGGGGTTAACGGTCTTTGCGCGGATCGACCATGCCAAAGGGGCGCAGAGTATCGGGAAGGAGTTCCGTCCCACTGAGCTTCTGATTTTCGGAAACCCTCAGGGAGGTACGCCTTTTATGGAGTGTGCTCAAACCGTGGCCATTGATCTGCCACTTAAAGCTCTTGCCTGGGAAGATCAGCAAGGACAGGTCTGGCTCAGTTACAATGATCCTGGCTACCTGGCCGAGCGTCACGCCGCCCAGTCTTGTCCGGTTGTCGATAACCTCAGCAAGGCGCTGAACGGTATCAGTCAAGAAACCGTTGCGCTTGAGGGAAAATAAGTCGAAGACTGCCAAGGGGGGTGCGATTTGTAACGACGGAGAACAGTATTATCAACCCAACCCGCCTGATCGTCTGAACCCAGTTTATCAGTAGCTGAAGGAACTACACAGTATAAGCCAGGTGATATTCTTAACCTTCACAAGCCCGTTAGAATGAAGCTGTAACTGGTTGCTTTTTACGATCTCTGACCCTTATGGAGGAGCTGATGAAACTGTCCTGTGGGATCGCTTTTTTTCTGACGTTGGTGCTGCAGAACGCCTGGGCAAATGCACCAATACCAACTCAGACTCCGCTGTTATTAACACAGGAACTGGAACAATACTGGCAAGCAAGCCTTTCCGGTGGGCCCGGCAAGGACGGGATTCCTTCTATCGATCGCCCTCGATTTCAACCTGCGGATCAGGCGGGACTCAACAGTGATGACATCGTCATGGGGGTTTATCTGGACGGTCAGGCTCGTGCCTATCCACAGCGTATTCTGGTTTGGCACGAAATCGTCAATGACGCCATCGGCGACCTTAATATCGCGATCAGTTACTGTCCCCTGACGGGTACCGGGATCGGCTTTCTGCGCGGTGATACCGAGCTTGGTGTGTCCGGTCGGCTGGTGAACAGCAATATGCTGATGTATGACCGAGCAACCGATACTTATTGGCCGCAAATTGCCGCGGCCGGTGTCAAGGGCCCGCTGGCCGGTCAGGGATTACAGGAATTCCGCGTGGTCTGGACCACCTGGGGGCGTTGGCTGGCACGTCATCCAGAGACTGAGGTGTTGTCTCAACGTACCGGTTTTGCCCGCAACTATCGACGCGATCCCTATGGCAGCTACGCCCCGAAGGGGGGCTACTATGCGGAGCAGTCCGGGGTGATGTTCCCGCTGATGAATGAAAGTTCGCGCTACCCATCTAAAAGGGAAATGATCGGATTCCGCACCGCAACCGAGGCGATAGCCATCGATAAACAGGCACTCAGAGACGTGCAGGTCATGCGCTACCAGGGCGAGCACCGGGACTTCCTGATCCTCTACGATGACGGGTTGGATAGTGCCTGGGTGCTGCAGGGAAACCATGGTGCGTTACCGGACAATCTGACCCTGGCAGATGTCGATTTTGGCCCGATCGGGCCGGTTGGCGAGCGTCTTGCGGGTTTGGCGCCGGTTAATGCCTTTGATGTGTTCTGGTTCGCCTGGTATGCCTTTTATCCACAGACGGTGGTGCTTGATGGCAAGAATCAGTAACCAGCGCCGACTGGTCGTAATGAGCGGTTTTTTCTATGGCATGTTTTATCTCTATGCGATCGGCGACCTGAATTTCATCGGGCCGCCGGTGTGGGATGTTTGAGTCCGGTTAACCGCGAACAAAAGAATTTTTAAAAATAACCTCATGGAGGAGCTTATGCGTTTTTACCAGGCAATATCAAGTTTGCGGTTTGTTTGGTGTTGATGTTGTTTTCGACAGCAACCAGTGTTGCTGACGTCAATAGCGACATGGAAGAGCTCTATGCTCCCTATGCCGAGGTGCTGGAGCGCTTTGTTGTGGAAAATGCCCTGTCCGGTGGCGGTCTGGTGTCAGCCTTTAATTATGAAAAAGCCCTTGCTGACAGTCGTACTTTCGCATTACTGAACCAGCAAAAATCCCTCTTGGCGGAGTTTGATCCCGACCGGCTGACGGAACAATATCAATCGATCGCCTTCTACCAGTTCGAATACCTATAATTTTCATGATCGAACACCTGCTGACCCATCCCCTTAAAGGACAACTGGTTGATTCTGTCTGGGATTATGGCGGGCGGTACAAAGCCCCTTTAAAGCACGTTTTTTGAGCGGGAGATGTTCACTGTCAGGACAAAAATACAGCTTAGTGCCATCGAAAAGATATTCTGCTTGGCAGCGATTATCAGCGCGAAGAGGGTGGAAGGACGCCCGTGTTCATTACGCAGTGAATTGTGCTTCGGTCGGTTGCCCGCCCTTGAGATCAAAAAAGAAGAACTCGATCTGGCGGGTACCGATATCGTCATCGGTGGTCACAGCGGCATACCTGATGGTCAAGCCATCGGTGATGGGTTTTGGCTCAATGCCGGAGCCATAGGTTTTCCTGCTAACGATGGTACCCTTGATGGGTGGTACCTGCTGCTGTGTCCTGAACAAGAAGCGATAGCGTGTCGCTGGCAAAGGCTCGCTTATCCGGCAGCACGTACGGCAGAAGTGATGCGATCCAGAGGGTTTGTCGGCGGCTACACAGATGCTTTGTGGACCGGCCTTTGGCCCAGCATGGACGTTTTGCCGGAGGCGCAGCGTCAATTAAGGGGGCAACCGATTAAAATGAACAAGCTGATTTGCTGCTGAAGAAGTGTCATGGATGATGAATTTGAAATGACCAACGCCGATTTTGACGTGGCCTCATTGATTCTCCTGCAACTCATAAATCAGGCAGTTCATCAGTTCCTCTTTGGATGCACCGTCAAACTCAAGAAAATTGACGGCGAAGCCCCCCTCAAATAACCTGACAACTGTCGCGGCTATTTCAAATGCCAGGGTGCCGGAAGATTCACTTCTCAGTGGTAATTTGAGCCGTACCTTTGTCCCTGAAGACAAGATTTCCGAATCGGTTAAAATGGCGCAGCCGCTGGCGGAGACATCGACCGCCTTGCCGTTGAAAACCTGTGTGTCGTAGTGAACAGCGATCCAGGTATTTTGCAGATTAAAGCGTAATCCTTGTCTTCGTTTCGATTGATTCAAGAGTTCATCTGCTTCTGCCAGGGTTTTGACATAAATAGGCTTATAGCTGCGGATGCGCGCCGCCAGGTTAATGAGTTGGCGGAATACTGTGCTTTGTTGGTCGACAACGCGAATGACTTCCCGGGCACCACTGCTGACCAGATGATGCATGATGTTGCGCATGATCGGCAGGGCGGCCAACTGAAAAAGGTGACAGCTGCTCATATCTTCAACAACGTCGAAGCCCGGTTTGAGTTCCGGCACCCGTTCCTTGATCCCGTCCAGCAGGCCGGTGAGTTCATCAAGGGTGCTTTTTTCGCTGAAAGTACAATAGAGGCGGTTTTTGGGGATATCGGCGCGTATGTTTGATAATATGCCGTTGACGGTCATCTGTTTCCTGTGCGGAGGGTTAGGTCTGGTGCAGCTATATCACCATGCTCTGGGTTAATCTTAGGTTGGCAATTTTTACAAGCAGGTCAAATATTCTGGACGCCTAAATGTTAGTCCTTTCTTAATGTTGAAGCAATACAAATATGACCTGGTGGACACGCATTTGTGGGGTAAGGCTATAACGAAAAAAATCAGTGAGGTGCAGGGATGAATCTTGTTTATCTGAATGGCCAGTTTATCGAAGAAGAGCGGGCCTGTATTTCGGTACTGGATCAGGGGTTTCTCTATGGTGACGGAATTTTTGAAAGCTTTCGCTCGATTAACGGCAAGCTCTATCAATTTCCTTTGCACTATAAGCGCCTGGCCCAATCGGCCCAATCCCTGTCTTACCCTGTGATGTTTTCCCAGGCAGATCTGGAGGAGAAACTGCTGGAACTGCAGCGCCGTAACCAGATCAGTAATGGCTACTTTCGTATCACCATCACCCGGGGCCCGGGTGAGATTGGTTTTTTGCGCAATATGGAGAGTCCTTTGACCTGCCTGATCGTTGCGCGTGAGTTTAAGGGGCTCAATGAACATCTGTATCTACAGGGGGTGTCTCTGTCGGTCGCGAAAACCCGGCGTAACGCGCCGGAGGCGATCAATCCAAAGATCAAATCGATCAGTAACCTCAACAGTCTCCTTGGCAAACTCGAGGCCAGGGCCGCCGGGGCAATTGAGGTGATCATGCTCAACAGTCGCGGTCATCTGTGTGAAGGGTCGGCCTCCAACCTGTTCTGGGTGCGCGACGGCTGGGTTTTTACCCCTGATGTGTCAACCGGCCTGCTGGAAGGGGTGACGCGTTCAACCATCATGCGTCTGTGTGAAGATAAGCTGAAAATGCGGGTGATCAGCGGCGAGTTTCGCCTGCAGGATTTACATTACTCTGACGAGGTTTTTATCACTTCCACCTCTCTGGAGGTGTTACCGGTGGTGCGGGTGGATGATTTTGTTATCGGTAACGGGCTGGTGGGCCCGATAGCGCGTGATTTACGTTGGGAATTGCTTCGGGATATGGGGGTGGCGGTGTTGATGAGGTAGTGAGGTGGTACGGGGCCGGGACTCCCATACCAAGGGACGCTTTTCGCCGTCCATGGCCGCTTGACTGTCGCCATCCCTGGCGACAGACACCCTTGATATGGGAGCCCCGACCCCCTTTTAGGAAAGGTTTAATATCTACTTCAATTTCCAGCTGGTTCCTTCACGACTATCGAGTAGCTCGATGCCGCGTTCTTCCAGTTGTGTGCGGATCTGATCGCCGCGCTCAAAATCCTTGTTCTCACGGGCGACAAGGCGTTCGTTGATCAGGGTTTCTATCTCGTCTTTGCTGATTTCCAGGTCTGCCAGCCCCGCCATGCGCACACGCTCAAGCCATTCTGCCGGTTGTGATCCAAGAATACCCAGCACGCTGCCAAGTTCAATGATGGTGGCGTGCAGATCCTTGACCTGGGCGATGAGATCCGGTTTTTAGCGAACTTTTTTGGTGGCAATCAGACGGTTATGGTGCACCCATGAGTCGGCAGATGAGCAATGGCCAGGCGCTGTTGAAATCGTCGTTCATCGCCTCATTGAACTGTTGCCTGAGTTCAGTCCCAAGGTGCTGGCGGGTGCAGTGGGATCGCTTGGGAATGCCGTTGGTGATTTGTGCGCGGCATTCTGCAGGCTTCGCAGAAACGACTTAAGCCGGTGCGTGCATCTTTGAGATTGTGGTCGGAAAAGTCGATGGCGAGCGATAATGGGCGATGAGGATGAAAAAACGCACCGCTTCTGCGTCATAGACCTTGAGAATGTCGCGGATGGTGAAAAAATTGCCCAGGGATTTACTCATTTTCTCCTGGTTGACATTGACAAAGCCATTGTGAATCCAGTACTTGACAAACGGCTTTCCGCTGGCTCCCTCACTCTGGGCAATTTCATTTTCATGGTGGGGGAAGATCAGGTCGCGGCCGCCACCGTGGATATCAAAGCTGTCACCAAGCAGCGATGAACTCATGGCTGAGCATTCGATATGCCAGCCGGGGCGGCCTGGACCCCAGGGGGATTCCCAACTTGGTTCACCCGGTTTGGCTGATTTCCACAGGGCAAAATCCATCGGGTTGCGCTTAAGCTCTCCCGGCGCTATCCGTGTGCCGGCGAGCATTTCATCCTTGTTGCGCTTGGAGAGCTTAAGGTAATCTGGAAAGCCGTCAACGCGGTAATAGACATCGCCGCCGGCCTCGTAAGCCAGCCCTTTATCGATCAGTTTCAGGCTGATGTCGATAATCTCGTCAATGTAGGCGGTGGCGCGCGGCTCATGGGTCGGTTTGACTAATCCTAACGCCTCCATGTCTTCATCGAAGGCACGAATGAATTCTTCAGACAATTCTTGACTGGTAATGCCTCGCTCGTTGGCGCGCTTGATGATCTTGTCGTCGACATCGGTGTAATTACGTACGTAGGTGGTGACGAAGCCGATGTATTGCAGGTAACGAAAGATCACATCAAAAACAATATTGGCGCGGGCGTGGCCGATGTGACAGTAGTCATAAACGGTAACACCGCAGACATACATTTTGACCTTGCCCGGTTCCAGAGGCTCAAAATCTTCTTTTTTCCCGCTAAGGGTGTTGTAAACACGTAAACTCATCGTTGTCTCCAAGAAATAAAGATCACCACAGAGCCACTGAGATTAAATGATAATACGTTGAAATCTGTGTATTTGCAGGTCAGTACTTATCACATTTGTAGTCTCTGTGGCTCTGTGGTGAAAAGATTTACTCTCTGATTTTTTCCCAGGTGTTCCGCAGCGTCACTGTTCGGTTAAACACCGGCTTGCCCGGCTGCGAGTCCTTGCTGTCGATGGTAAAGTAGCCGACACGTTCAAACTGAAAGGTTCCACCAACTTTCTCATTCAACAAGCCTGGCTCCGCCAGACCCTCTGTTGCCTTGAATGAATCCGGATTGAGAGCGTCCAGAAAGTTAGCTGCCTTGTCCGGATGTTCGAGTTGAAAGAGGCGATCATACTGGCGGATGACCACCGACCTGGCATGGTGGGCGGAAACCCAGTGGATGATCCCCTTGACCTTGCGCCCGTCTGCCGGGTTTTTCCCCAGGGTATCAAGGTCGGCACTGCAGCGTAGTTCGACCACTTCCCCCTGTTCGTCACGAACCACCTCATCACAGCGGATGATGTAGGCGTTGCGCAGGCGCACCTCCCGTCCCGGACCAAGCCGGAAGAATTTCTTTGGGGGATCTTCCATGAAGTCATCTCGCTCAATATAAATTTCGTGACAGAAGGGCAGTAGCCGCGTGCCCGCTTGAGGGTTCTGAGGATGATTGGCTGCCTGTAGTTCTTCCGTCTGGTCTGCCGGATAGTTGGTGATGACGACCTTGAGGGGATCGAGGACAACCTGACGGCGCGGCGCGGTTTCGTTCAGTTGTTCGCGCACACAGTCTTCCAGCACGGAAATATCAATCCAGCTGGCTGAGCGACCAACACCAATGCGTTCGCAAAAGGTACGGATAGCTGCCGGCGGGTAGCCGCACCGCCGCATTCCCACCAGGGTCGGCATACGGGGATCATCCCAGCCGCTGACGTGGTTTTCCTTGACCAGTTGCAGTAACTTGCGCTTGCTCATTACCGTGTAACTCAAGTTAAGGCGGGCAAATTCGATCTGTTGCGGTGCAAAGATGTTGAGTTCGCGCAGGAACCAGTCGTACAGAGGGCGGTGATCCTCAAACTCGAGGGTACAGATCGAGTGAGTCACCCCTTCGATGGAATCCCCCTGGCCGTGGGCATAGTCGTACATCGGGTAGACGCACCAGTTATCGCCGCTGCGATGATGATGAGCATGAAGAATCCGGTACATGGCGGGGTCGCGTAGATTGATATTGGGTGAGGCCATATCAATTTTAGCTCGCAAAATATGACTGCCGTCGGGGAATTCACCCAGTTTCATCCGTTCGAACAGATCCAGGTTCTCGGCGACGGAGCGGTCACGGTAGGGACTGGGAACACCGGGTTCGGTCAGGGTTCCGCGATTGATGCGCATCTCTTCAGCGCTCTGGCTGTCGACATAGGCCTTGCCCTGTTTAATCAGTTCAACTGCCCATAGATAGAGCTGCTCAAAGGTGTCAGAGGCGTAATACAGGTGCTCACCCCAGTCAAAGCCAAGCCACTGGACATCTTCTTTGATGGCGTCAACATACTCTGATTCTTCCTTGCTGGGATTGGTGTCGTCGAAGCGCAGATGACAGCGCCCGTTCAATTCCTGTGCTAATCCAAAATTGAGACAGATACTCTTGGCGTGGCCGATGTGCAGGTAGCCGTTAGGTTCGGGGGGGAAACGGGTAACAATCGATGTGCGGCGGCCACTGGCAAGGTCATCGCTGATGATGGTTCGGATAAAGTTGGAGCCAGACGCGGTATCCGGGGTTGTCATAATTTCCCTTTGTATCAGGTTAGCAGCGCGGCACGGCGTGCACGTTCTATGGTGGATGGACGGGTGATCAGGGCGACGGCATAAGCTGCAATCCCTTCGCCACGTCCGCAAAAGCCCAGTTGTTCCGTTGTGGTAGCTTTGACATTAATCTGTTGCAAGGGCACACGGCAATCTGCGGCAATGTTGGCAATCATGGTGGGGATATGGGGCGCAAGTTTGGGTTGCTGGCAGACGATGGTCGCATCGATGTTGCCTGGCAGGTAACCATCTTTGCCAATCAGCTCCATCACCCGGCGCAGCAGAACACGGCTGTCACATCCTTTGTAGGTCGGGTCAGAGTCGGGGAAATGGCGACCAATATCGCCCAGGCCGGCAGCGCCTAAAAGCGCGTCGCAGATGGCATGTAGCAGCACATCTGCGTCTGAGTGGCCCAGCAGCCCCAGCTCATAATCAATGGTAACACCACCAAGAATCAGCGCTCTTTCTGGTGCCAGCTGATGAACATCGTAGCCATGACCAATACGCATCATGCCGATTTCTCCTTGTAACTGTCAAGAAGTGCCGTAGCGATCAGCAGATCCCCCGGCGTTGTAATTTTAATATTGCGATCCTCCCCTGCGAGCACCTGTACCGGATAGCCGGCAGCGGCTACCATGGCGGCGTCATCGGTCGCGGGAACAGCGCTGGAAATTTGTTGGTGAACAGCCTTGTTAAGGATATCAAAGTGAAAACCCTGTGGGGTCTGAGCCTGCCAGAGCTGGTCACGCGGCGGGGAGGATACGATTTGCCCTTGAATGACCTGTTTGATGGTGTCTTTCGCCGGTACGGCAATAATGCAGGCCCCGCTGGTGTCGATGCTGTCCATTAGTGCTGCAAGCAAGTCGGCATTGAACAGTGGGCGGGCACCATCATGGATCAGGACAGGGCGCCTCGGTTGATCGTAGCCATCCTCAATCAGAGCAGCCAGTCCGTTACGAACGGAATCCTGACGTTCTTTGCCACCGGCAATCAGGCGTCGGACGCATTTGAATTGATAACGGTCGAGAATCTCGCGTTGACAGTACTCGCGATCATCTGCAAGGACAATGGGATAAATCGCTTCAACCAGGGGGTGCTGATCAAACAGGGCGATTGTGTGTGCGAGTAACGGTTTCCCCAGTAGCTGCAGATATTGTTTGCTGGTTGCGGCTCCCATGCGGCGGCCCGAACCGGCGGCTGGAATCAGCACGATGGATTTCAACTCTGGAATTGGCAGCGCTGGCAACAAGGACTCCTTGATGTAAAAAAAGACCAGGTGCTATATATAGCACCTGGTCTTGACTGTTTGAAATGGTAAATTGCCTGAAAATCAGTGGAAGATGTTTTCCAGACGTTGCATGACCTGATCTTCTTTGGCTCCCTGAGCGAGGGCGACTTCAGTCACCAGTAATTTGCGTGCCTGCTCGAGAACCTTTTTTTCGCCGTATGAAAGCTCCTTGGCGGTCTTGATCTGGTAAAGGTCGCGCAGAACCTCGGCAACCTCCAGCAGATTACCGGTTTTCAGCTTATCATTATATTCACGTTGACGCCGACTCCAGGAGGCAATCTTGCCGTTTTCCGTGCGCTCAGCCAGAGCATCAAAAATGCCGGTGATGCGTTGTTGATCAATCAACTGACGCATGCCGACACTGGTGGCATTGCCGATCGGAACCATGATCCGCATGTCGCTGTCAACCAGACGCAGGATGTAGTATTTCAGGGTTTGGCCGGAATACTCCCGGACTTCGATATCCTCTATTACCCCGACCCCTTGGGTTGGGTATACTGCCATATCACCAATTTTAAACAAGGTTGTACTCCTTTAGCTTGACTTGGAGATACTAACACAAGGGCCCTCGGGCGTCAATGTCTCATTTTTAGATAACACACTGATTTATCGGAAGAAAGTTTTTGGCTAAAAGCTGATGTAAAGATTGTGTTAGGATTCTGACAGAAGCTCATCCCAGACAGGGAGGTAATGTCATGCGTATTGCAGTTGTTGGAGCCGGGGCGCTTGGCCTGTATTATGGAGCCATGTTGCAGCGCAGCGGAGTCGATGTCTGTTTTTTATTGCGCCGCGATTATCAGGCCATCAATACCAGCGGTCTACAGGTTCGTTCCGTCAATGGTGATTTTTATCTGGCGCAGGTCAAAGCATGTAGAGCCCCTGCAGAGATCGGAGCGGTGGATCTGGTCATCGTCGGCCTCAAAACCTTCTCAAATGACCAGATGATCGAGCTGGTCAGGCCTCTTGTTGGTAGCGAAACAGCCATCTTGACCCTACAGAACGGGCTGGGTAACGAGGAGCTTCTGGCGGAAGCCTTCGGCCCGGAACGGGTACTCGGTGGCATAGCGTTTCTGTGCAGCAATCGTGGGGAGCCGGGAGTCGTTCACCATCTTGGGGAAGGACGGATCCGTCTGGGTGAATTCAGGGCAGGGCTGACCCCGCGCAGTGATAAACTGGCACTGTTGTTCAAAGAGGCTGGTGTCCCCTGTGAGGCGGTGGCAGATGTGCGTCGGGCACGCTGGGAAAAATTGGTCTGGAATATTCCCTTCAATGGTCTGTCCGCATTGCTGGGACAGGATGTGACTGATATCCTCACCTGTAGTCACACGCGGAAACTGGTGCGCGAGCTGATGCTGGACGTGATCGCCGGAGCTAACGCCCAGGGTCTCAGCAAAGAAATCGATGGCACAAAGTTCAGCGAACAGATGATTACATTTACCGACGGTATGGATCACTATCGGCCAAGTATGCAGATTGACCGGGAAGAGGGGCGCCCCCTGGAGCTGGAAGCAATCTTTGCCATTCCGCTGCAACGGGCTGCTGCCGCCGGTACCACTATGCCTCGGGTTGATATGTTGTATCGGTTGCTGGCCAGTGGCGAGAAAATCTGATGATCAGATAATCTATGAATGTTGCTTCGGTGCTGAAACAATCAATAGGCCGCCATTTAGCTGTCGGATTAACAACTAAATCGTAAAAAAATTCTGTAACTATTCAGCTGCCGCTCTTGGCGCAGGGTTTTCGGTTCCTGTGGCAAGGGTGTCTGTCGCCATGGACGGCGACAGCAAGCGGTCAGGGATGACGAAAAGCGTCCCTTGTCATGGGATCCGAAGATCCAGTGCTGAACAGATACAAAGTTCTTCCCTTTTTCATCTCTAGCGTGATGCTGCCTTCCTTGGTTCCCTTTCGTTTTCAGGTGTCGCATATCCCGCCGGCTTAGGACAATAAAGCGTTCTGATGGGCCTCCCCGTAGAAGAACATTGGTTTGTATTTTTAATTGACCGCTGTCATCGCCATCAAAAATCACCTAAACAATAGCATTAACGCTGTTTTAATAATTTCTACTTATGGCCTCTATTATGATTTTAAATTGGTATGACCAATTTTTTGGTGTTAACAGGTAAGTTGTGAAAAAGATCCATGTTCCATGTCAAGCAGAGGTAGGTTGGCTCTATTTAAACCGAAAGGAGCATTATAACATGGTAACCCGCAGAAATTTTCTCAAGTTGACGGCGGCAACACCGGTTGCGGCCGGAGCAATGCTTGGCCGGGCTCAGGCAGCGGAAAATGTAACGGAAATTGATTATGGAATCGAACAGAAAACCCCGGTTCTGTGTCGCATGTGTGCTCAGTCATGCCCAATGCTGGCGGTGGTCAGGGATGGTCGCGTGGTGCGCATGGAGACGAATCATGCAACGGCTTATGCCGGTATCTGTGGCCGCGGTAAATCCGCTCCGGCGGCACTGTACAGCCCCGATCGGGTAAAGACCCCATTATTGCGTGTCGGGGAGCGCGGTGAGGGCAAGTTTGTACCAATTTCCTGGGAAGAGGCTCTTCACCGGGTTGGTGGCAAGCTTAAAGAGATACGCGATCAGGGCGACAGTAAGAAAGTTGCTTATCTGCCACGTTTCCGTAGCGCCCCCCAATTGGACAATCATTTCTTTGGTGTCTACGGGACACCGAACATTTCAAATCACAGCGATACTTGTGATGCCAATGCTCTGGTTGTCGGTTTATCGGCCATCTGGGGGGGGAATCTGGATAATGGTGTTCCCTATCAGGGAACCAGCACCTTTACCTCCGATTATGAAAATGCCAAATATGCCGTGTTATTGGGGCGCAATCCCGGCGGTGGTCTGGTGACGTTCCCCTGGGGAGTCATGTTCGGTCGCGGCAAGGCCAATGGTCTGAAGGTTACCGTTGTTGACCCCAGATTGCCGGCGGAAGCTGGTGAGAGCGATGCCGAGTGGGTACCGATTCGGCCGGCGACCGATTCTGCTCTGTTGCTTGGGTTGATTCATGAAATTTTTGGTAATGATTTTTATGATAGTGCTTTTCTGCGGCAACATACCAACGCCGACATGCTGATTGACACGGAAACCCTGCAGCCGGTGAAGCTGGTGGTTGAAGACAAAAAAGGGGATTATCTGGTGTACGATGGTCTTTCAGGGTCGGCGGTAATGAAATCGCAGGCCGGAGCACCTGAATTACTTGGGGCCTTTACCGTGGATGTGGATGGACGTCAGGTCAGCTGCAAAACAGGTCTGCAGCTGTTGAAAGATTCGGCTCAGGAGTTCGGCCTTGATCAGGCGGAAAAAATCAGTGGTATCCCCAAGGCTTCCATTGCTTCGATGGCGGCCCGACTCAATGAACACAAGCCGGCCGCCTTTATTGAACGTGGTTATCGGGCTGAACGCTATGCCAACTCCATGAGAGATAAGCTCCTGATTAATGTCACTAACGTCCTGCTCGGAAACATTGGAGCCAAAGGGGGTTGCATTATCAAAGGGGGGTTGAAAACAGGAAAGTACTTTAAAACACCCAAGCCGGCGGAAAAAAATATCGCCCACTACTACATGGAACATGACCCACACTTCAAGATGGCCAGTATCAAGGGATATCGGCGCCTGATGATGAGGGCGATCCGTGATGAAGTGCCTTATCGTTTCCGCATGGTCTATATCGATGGTCAAAACCTGGTTGGGGCGTCAGGCGCCGGGGATGAGCTGGGTGAAGCTCTCAAGCTGGTGGAGATGGTTGTCCATATGACGCCGTTTCTTAATGAAACCTCCCAGTATGCCGATATTGTTTTCCCCTCCACCCTGTTTCTGGAGCGAGATGAACCACTGTCAACCTCGTTTAAGGCCCCCTTCCCGATGGTCGGTGCCAATCAGAAAGTGATAGAACCTCTTTACGAGATTATGGATTCCTATCAGGTCGTTCTGGAGCTTGCTAAACGCTCTCTAAGTGCTGATGAATACGCGCACCATTTCAGTGCCTTTGAAAAAGATGGAATGCAAGCCGTTTGGCAAGCTCAGTATGCCGGCATTGACGATAAATTCAAATCACAGATCGGTTCCCTTGAGCAGTTGTTACGAGCCGGAATCTGGACTACTGACAAGATTACCTACGGACAGAAAGCCAAGAGTACTCCTACCGGTCTGATAGAGATCTACAGTACCTATCTGGCAAAAACCTATGCCGATTTGCGCAGTAGCCATTTTGCCTATGCGGACTACGCCAGTCCACTGATGGTCTACAACAAAGCGTTCTGGCAGGAAGAGCGTGAGGAGTTAGGCAAGGATGAGTTCATCCCGATTACCGGATTCTCACCCTTGAACTCCTTTACCGGCGGCCAGACCAAAAACAACCCGCTCATCGTTAGTATTGCCGCCAAGGTTGACCTGGATGCCATTTTTATCAATCGGGATAAAGGCACAGCCATTGGCTTGAAGGATGGTGACTGGGCTGACGTCTACAATATCAGCAAACCGGACAAGGTGTCGCGTGCCAGAGTGCGGTTGACGGAACTGCTTCACCCCGAGGCGATGTTTTCCTATTACGGATTCAGTGCCGGGTACATACAGCAATATGCTGAGTCATTGCGACATGTAGCCCCCGGCGGATTTAATCCCAATCATGTTTCCGATTTTAAATTTATCCCCCTGACCGGTGGTCATCCTGCACAGGATTTCATCGTTAAGATACGGAGGGCTTCATGAGCAGGAAAATGATCTGTTACGATACCCAGTCCTGTGTCCGCTGTTTTTCGTGCATGCTCAACTGTTCGGTGGAAAACCGTGTACGTTTGCAGCGAAACGGTAAAGAGAATGTCGAGAAATCCCTTAACACAGACTATCCTCACCTGGATTATCTCACCCCGATTCGCAAGGAATTCGGCAAGTATCCGGAAGCGCGGCAGGTGACCGCATTTCATCACTGCAACCATTGTGAGAACGCGCCCTGCAAGAATTTCTGCCCGACCGGCGCCATTGAGAAGCGTCAAACCGGGGCGATTGTGATCAACGAGAAGACCTGCATCGGGTGCCGTGCCTGTATCGATGCCTGTCCCTACGACGTGCCGGTTTTTAACGCCGCCACCAATCGAACCTATAAGTGTATCCTCTGCTATGACCGGGTTGAGAATGGTTTGCAGCAGTCCTGTGTTGAGGCCTGTCCAACCAGTGCCATGTTTTCCGGGGATGAGGCGGAGGTGATCGCCGAGGCCCAGATGCGGGCGGATCGCTACAGCAAGGCCTTTAACGAACCTTATATTGTCTACGGCAAGGATCGGGTCAATGGCTATGTCGGCAATCTGGCCTGGTTAACCATCGCGCCGGAAAAAGATGTCGCACATTATATGTTGCCGGCCGATCCTTACAAAGCCTCCATGTTGTTCCATTCTTTCGCACGAACCTCCGGTGCAGCTGTCGCGGCAGTGACGGCCGTAGGGTTGGGAGCGCATTTTGTCTACTGGCTGGCCAAGCGTAAGGAAATGATCAGCGAATACGAGGAGGACTAAAGATGGAACGGAAAATCATTGTATTTACCCAGTTGCAGCGCTGGTTTCACATGCACAGTATCCATTTTTTCGTCTTTCTGACGATTACCGGTCTGCCGTTGTTAAGCCCAAGTTTCAGCGGTTTGGCCTATGTGTTTGGCTGGCCGGTCAGCTGGTTAACGGATGCCGGCTCAGCTAAAGAAATCCTGGCTTCCGGAATGCAAGTGTCACGAGTGGTGCACCGGGTGATGGGGATACTCTTTACGATCACTGCGATCCCCTTTGCGCTGGTGATGCTGACCAAGATCCGTTCCTGGCAGATCTGGCCGGAAAGGTGGGGAGTCAGGGCCATCCTGGATGGATTCAGAGATCTTTATATTTGCTACGTCAAATTTGACAAGGTGAATTTCGGCAAATACAACATGGGACAAAAGCAGCTGGCCTGGTTCCTGATGATCGCAACTGTTATCATGATGGTGACCGGATTCATGTTGATCTTCCGCAGTTCCTTTCCTGACGCTATCGGTGCTCTGGCCAAATCGGCTCATGCGATCTTTTTTATTCTGATCATGATCACCATGATGTTCCATATCTACCTGTCGACTCACCCGATCAATCGCCATGGTTTGAAGGCAATGTTCAAGACCGGCACCATGGAAGAGCGCTATGTCAAGGAGAAGCACCTGCTCTGGTACAAGAAGATCGAAGAGCCGGACAAGCTGGTCGGTAAGGGGCGCTAGAGTTGGGCAGATGAGTCAGATTGCCTCCTGCTGTTGGTCTTTACAATCACACAGCGGGTGCAGCCCACGTTCAATGCAGGTAAAGTGGAAGGTGCTGCGCTGACTGTAATCAATGAATTGTTGCAGCAGAGCCGATACATACTTGTTGCGATGCATTACGACATACATGGATCGTTTCATTGCCGAAAGACGGAAATCCAGTTTCTTCAGTTTGCCGCTCAGCAGATCAGGCTGAGCGGCAATGCGTGAGACGCAGCTGATTCCCAGCCCGGCAGCAACGGCATTGATCACCGCCTGGGTGTGATCAAGCTCCAGACGCACGGCGAAGTCACCGAGACAACACTCCATGGCCTTGTCAAAAACTGCACGCGTGTTTGAGCCGCGATTTCGCAGAATCCAGTGCTGAGTCCTCAGGATTTCTGTCGTCAGTTTCCGATTGACAAGCTCCGAATCCGGTGACGCAATGAAAATCAGGCACTCTTCCATCCAATGCTGTTTGAGAATCTGTTTGTGTTCATAATTTCCTTCGATAAAGGCCACATCCACATCATTGTTGAGCAGTTGCTTGACGGCATTTTCCGTACTGGTAATGCTCAGTTCAAGCTGACTGTGAGGAAAGTCCTGAACAAAACCGGCGATTATCTGGGGCAGAATATAGTTGCCGATAGTACAGCTGGAACCGATATGGATCTTTCCTGAAAGGGCGCTATCTTCCTGCAGAACAGAGGGGAGATCATGCATTCGGTCAAGGATATCGACGGCCCGTTCGTATAGACGTTTCCCCTGGTTGTTGAGATGCATTCTGCCGCCGATGCGATCAAATAGCTTGCGTTCAAGCTGGTTCTCCAGCTCAGCAAGGGAGAGGCTGGCAGCGGCTTGCGAGATGTAAAGACCTTCTGCTGCCCTGGTCAGATGTTGTTCATTGGCAACGGCGACAAAAACTTCCAGTTGTCGCAAAGTGATACAGGCGTTCATTTAACACTCCCTGGCTGGTGGCCGTTTAACGGTATCTCTCATTTTATCAATTGCCAGCACAAGAATACCAGCCTCTGGCGAGCTGTCCGGTTCCTGTGGTTTTAAATCCAGAGTCAGCGTTTTATCGGAACCAGAAAGCTCAGCGCGAAAAAGGTGCAGGCAGCGACCACAATACTGGGTCCGGTGGGGGTATCCCACTGGAAAGAACCGTAGAGCCCACCACCGACTGCGGCACATCCAAACAGGCAGGCCAATAGTGCCATCATTTCCGGATTGCGGGCAAAGCGCCGGGCGGTCGCTGCCGGGATGATCAGCAGGGAGGTCACCAGTAACAGACCTACCACCTTCATCATCACCGCAACAGTCAAGGCTATCAGGGCCAGGAACAGACCGTTAATTCGTGTCACCGGAACCCCTTCAACCCGCGCCAGATCTTCATGAATCGTGATAGCCAATAACGGTTGCCACAACCATAGCAACCCGGCCAGCGCCCCTCCTCCCCCAAGATAAATCCACAACAGGTCGCTGTTACCGATAGCGAGAATATCACCGAACAGGTACGCCATCAGGTCAATGCGAACGTCCGGCATGAAAGCCAGGGTGACCAGACCCAGGGAGAGGGCGCCATGAGAAAAGATGCCCAGCATGGTGTCGCTGGCCAGTTGGCGTTGGCGCTGACTGAAGAACAGCAGTAATGCCAGCAGTTGACAGACAATAATTACCCCAAGGGTTAAGTTGATGTGAAGTAAAAATCCCAGGGCAACACCGAGCAGGGCGGAGTGGGCGAGAGTGTCACCAAAATAGGCCAGGCGCCGCCAGACGACAAAGGCGCCGAACGGCCCCGCGACCAGAGCTACACCGATTCCACCGAGCAACGCCCGCAGGAGGAAATCATCAATCACAAGAACAGCCTCCGTGGTCATGATGGTGGTTCCGGTCATGTTGGTAGAGGGCCAGGTGACCATACATTTTAAGGTATTCAGGGTCGCTGGTGACCACGGCAGGGGTACCACTGCAGCAGATGTGGCGATTAAGGCACAGAACCCGGTCGGTCGCCGCCATCACCAGATGGAGATCATGGGAGACCATCAGCACGCCGCAGTTGCGTTCATCGCGAATGTTGCTGATCAAATGATAAAGTTCCACCTGTCCATGGACGTCTACCCCCTGTACCGGCTCATCGAGAACCAGCAGATCCGGTTGACGTAACAGTGCGCGGGAGAGCAGTACCCGTTGCAGTTCTCCGCCGGAAAGATGCTGCATGGCAGCATCAATTACATGTTCAGCTCCGGTCTCTTTCAATGCTGTTCGCAATGTGGCAGTGTCACATCCTTTGCGAGCAAAGCAAAGAAATCGCTTTACGGAAAGGGGAAAGGTCGGGTCAAGCTGCAGGCGCTGGGGCATATAGCCGATGGTCAGTTGGGGACGACGATACAGGGTTCCCGACGATGGTCGCACAAGTTCAAGGGCTACCCGCAACAGTGTTGTTTTACCTGCACCGTTGGGGGCCGATGACGGTTACTATTTCCCGAATGGGATCGCGAAGCCGGGATCGCTTCCAGCAGAGTATTACCACCTGAAGTATCGCGAATATTGCTGGCGCTAATCAATGTAGTGTTAGTTGTGGTCATGTCTTGTCGCCCTGGGCAAAAACAGTCAGGCATAATCCCATAATTTCGACCAGACGATCCTGAACTAAAAAGCCGCACAGGCCGGCACTGTGATTGATCTCACGTGTGATTGACGTGGTGCTGAGTTCAGCGCAAAGCTCTGCAGTGATGCAGAGAAACCGTGAGATGCTCCTGGATGGGCACATCCGACAAAGGCATTCAGGGATGAGATCCGGTGGATCAAAACCAAGGTTCAGCAGAAAATCGAGGGCCCGGTAGACGGTCGGGGGCGGTGCGTGCCTGCTGCTGCAGCTCCTCCAGAATCTGGTATGCCCGATCGGTTTATGCTGCGCCAGATCAGTTCGAAAACCTTGCGCCTGGGATATGGTAAAGTTGTCCCCGTTCAAGGCAAATCTGTTCGGCCCTGGCCAGGGCAAGGAAACGCACTGCTGGTGGTCATGATCAGGGTCGACAAAGTTTGATGAATACAAGAGCGAAATCTTCTTTTCTCAAAGGGTGTGCTTGACTCCAGTAAATGTTATAATATAATGTTACTACATTGCTATTATGCGACCGATTCTACGGAGAAAAACAATGAAGAGATACCTTTTTGGTTATTGCTGCTGATCTTTAGTTTTCCCTGCTGTGTGGTCACATCAGCACGAGGCGCCCCATGTCGTTGTGAAGAGTATCGGGGCCGATTCATTCCCAGCAGCGGTGATGGAGGGGTTGGTGAGCCGCAACCACATCAAGGGCGCCGGATCACCCCATAGCTATGCACCGACCCTGAGGCACGATGCCAGCGAAGCAGGTTCGGTGATCTGCTGGCGAGGAACTGGAGATCGCTTTTGCTGCGCCCACCGGCAACCCCGCGGCAAGGCAGCGCGACAGTTGGAACTCGCTGACCTCCTGCAGGATCGAATGTTGCCGGTACGCGCCGGGGGGGCTTGGGAAGGTCACGCCCATGCCCACCACGGTGACGATCACAAAGACGCCCACCACGGTGACGATCACAAAGACGCCCACCACGGTGACGATCACAAAGCACGCCCACCACGGGTGACGATCACAAAGACGCCCACCACGGTGACGACCACAAAGACGCCCACCACGGTGACGATCACAAAGACGCCCACCACGGTGACGACCACAAAGACGCCCACCACGGTGACGACCACGACCATGCAGCACTCAAATCACTGAACCACCATATCTGGACCAGCCCTTTGCTTGCCAAAGATATTGTCGATCTGGTAGCGGTAGCCTTGGGTGACATGGATCCGTTCCATCAGGAACAATACCGCAAAAATGCTGCAGAACTGCAGAAAAAACTTGATAAATTGTATCAGGAGGTCAGACAACAACTGGCGCCAGTTTCTTCCCAGCCTTACATCGTATTCCATGATGCCTATCAGTATTTTGAACGGGATTTCAGATTGAATGCGGTGGGCTCGGTGACAATCGACACGGAGCGCTCGCCGGGCGCTCGCCGTATTAAAGAGGTGCGGGAAAAAATAACGGAATTGGGGGCCCGGGCAGTTTTCAGCGAACCGCAATTTCAATCTCGAATAGTAGCCACGGTATTAGAAGGAACAGAGGCAAAAGCCGGCGTACTTGACCCGTTGGGAGCGGATCTGGCCGAGGGGCCGGAGGCCTATTTTTCCCTGATCAGAGCAATGGGTACAAGTATTCTGGGAGCCCTGAAGTGATGCAAACACACCGTCCCGCAGAACCGCTCTGTGCTGTTCTGCGGGACGGTAGAAACAAAGATCAGGCAGCGGCAGGTAGGGATAGAAGATCGGCGAGAATTTTTTTCCCTTCCTGAACATAGGGATCATCCTTCAGGGATTCGATCAGCACCTCTTCCCGACTTTTATTACCATTATCTACCTCCACCGAGGGCATGCCGTGGGGGGTGTTCAGATTCTTTTGCTCTTCCTGTAACTGGCGGCGCTCTTTCAGCATATCGTCGAGGCGTAGGGACTGGGTGGTCAGTTTACGCCGCTCAGCAGCTCGCTGTGCGGCCTGCCTGATGTTATTAAATTCATCGCTGTTGTTGGTTCGTTCATGACTGCGTTGCTGCAGCTGCTTGAGGTTGTCCGATGGAGCCTTCCAGGGGGTATAAATAGCGGGGGCAATACGATCCCAGACCAGGGCGTTATCCATGTATTTTTCACCGCTTTCCAGCCCGTCGAGACGTGAGGGAAGGATAATGTCGGGGATGATGCCGCGTTCCTGGGTTGAATCACCGGTAATCCGGTAGAACTTCTGTATCGTCACTTTGGCCGCTCCCAACGGCATGTATTGAGACATACCACGGAGTCGGATAAAGCGATCCAGATCTAGAACCGCCTGAACCGTCCCCTTGCCGTGAGTGTGATCATCGCCGACGATCAGGGCACGACCATAATCCTGAAGGGCCCCTGCCAGAATTTCCGATGCCGAAGCGCTGAAGCGGTTAACCAGTACAATCAGCGGGCCATCATAGGTCATATCTTTGTCGTCATCACGCAAAGAACGAATACTCCCGGAACTGTCGCGAACCTGAACCACCGGGCCACCATCTATAAACAGACCAGTGACACTGACGGCATCGGTCAGGGAGCCGCCACCATTGTTGCGCAGATCAAGAACCAGCCCGGAGATTCCCTGCTGTTGCAGACGCATCAGTTCCGTGCGGGTGTCGTCTGTACTGTTACGTTCAGTTTTGCCACTGTGATCACGATAAAACGAGGGGATTTTTACGTAACCGATGCGGTTGCCATTGACCCCATCAATCGCCGTACTCAGGACAAAAGATTCCTCAATTTCGACAACATCTCGAATAATCGGAATAACCAGTCGGCGGCCATCCGGTTTGCGCAGGGTTAAGCGCACCTCGGTGCCTTTTTTGCCGCGAATAAGAGATACCGCATCGCGCAATCGAGTATTGGTGATCTCAATCGGCTCGGCGGTTCCTTCAGCAACCTTAAGGATAACGTCATCCGCTTCCAGCTGCCCTTGGCGTGCCGCAGCTCCACCGGGAATCACTCTGACCACACGGATAAAGCCGTCATCGTCACGCAGAGTAGCACCAATTCCCTCCAGCGAACCACTCATCTGGATGTCGAAATCTTCCTTGCTGGTTGGCGGCAAGTAATTGGTATGAGGGTCATAGGCGCGGGCGATGGCGTCAAGGTAGCGATCGTAATGATCCTGCTCGGTTTCTGCCAGCATTCGCTCTAAAAAGATGTTGTGTGATTTGACCACATTTTCCCGCGCCTTGTTTAACAGCTCAGCATGAGTCTGTTGATCAACGGGAAGAAGTTCACCTTCATCGTCAAGACCAATGTCCATTTCGCGCAGGCCGATATAGCGGCTTAATATCTGAAATTTGATGTTTTTGCGCCAGTGTTCGCGCAGTTCCGTAAGGTTTACGGAAAATTTATACTTATCCGGATCTGTTTCAATCTCTTCAGCGGCATCAGTGTCGAGGGGGTCGTCGAGAATGGCTTCGGTGATGGTTTTAACCTGCTTGATTCGTTCCAGCAATATTTCTCGTCCGGCCAGGGGCAGATCCAGCCGTCCGCGTCGGATGGCGCTGTCGATCTGGTTACGGTGAACCTGTAGCTGGTCGATATCTTCCTGAAGAAGAAAACGTTTTTGTGGATCGAGCTGCTTTAAGTAGAGATCATAGGCCGTTTGCGACAAACGAATATCGCTGAGGTTCTGGTTGTAATGCTGACTACCCAGTTGTTGATGCAGGATGTGACCAAGCAGGCGAGCACGGTTAGTGTTCAGCGAATCATCAGCTATCCCGATGGAAGCGGACGGCAACACAAAGATCAGAGCAATGAAGAAACTGCGAACCACATTTTTTGTTAACAAAGACATAAACTCTCCAACGCCGGACGATGGCGGATATAAAATGACGACCAGGTGAGTGTACCTCCGCCAGGCAACTCATCGCAAGGTTGAATCTCTGCACTTTCTTGTGTGCAATAACGCAGATCCTGTTGTTTCTTGCTAAAGAGGGATGCGCATCTTTTTACCAAAACTGCGCAGGATCATTTCAGCTTGATTGAGACGGGTGATGCGGTAGTTTTTTTGTTTTACAGCGTCTACATCATCAAGGGCAACCTGCACTTGTCGAAGTTCACGCTGCACGATCTCAAGATTGCTGAGCAGAACTTTGAGTTGTCCCGGCGTATGGCCCTTCAGCATGGGTGGCGAGAGACGGACAAAGCCTTCGGAAACAGCTTGGGCAAATTTTTTCGGATTACCTGAAATAGACATCAGTGTTCCTTTACATAAATTCAACCGAACAGAAGAAACGCCAGCAGGGTGACCACTGTCCCCAGCAGTGCCCCGAGAAAAACCTCTCGCGGGGTGTGGATGGCCATCAACAGCCGACTCTGGCTGACCAGTAAGGCCAGAATCAGAACCAGCAGACCGATAATTAGACCGACTCCCGAGAGCAGAGTTGAGACAGCAATGGAAAAGGCCACAGCAGAATGACCGCTGGGCATGCCACCATGCAGAGGAGAACCATGGTTAAAGTGTGCTTTGAGAAGTATTACCAGAATAATAACTGCCAGCAGCGCGCCAACAGGTATTGTGCCTTCAGGCTCGCGGGAGAGGGTTTGGGAGCCATCAAACAGCGGAAAAATGTGGCCGGAAAGCACCAGGTAGCCGAGAACGACGGCACCGAAGCTGGTAACCAGTACTGCCCCGGCAGCAATATCCTTGGCCAGCTTGGCTAGTTCGTGATAGTCGGGGGAAACCAGATCGACGACTGTTTCTATCGCGGTATTGATCAGTTCGGCAAAGAGCACAAGCAGTGCAGCCAGAACCAGCAGAAAAAACTCCAGGGCCGATACATGGAAAAACAGGGCGAGAAAGAGTACTGCTAAAGCCGCAAACAGATGGTAGCGAACGTGGCGCTCACTCTTAGCGGCCCAGAGGATCCCCTCAATGGCGCAGTTAAGGCTTTCCAGCCAGCTTTTGGGTTTCATGGTTCCTCGCCAGATGTTGGTGTTGGCAGTCCCTGGAGTAAACAATCAAAAATAGTATCTGTTCAGCTCCGGATCTTCGGATCCTATGTCAAGAGACGCTTTTCATTATCCATGACCGCTTGTTGTCGCCGTCCATGGCGACAGACACCCTTGCCACAGGATCCGAAGATCCGGAGCCATGAACGGCAGCTGAATAGTGACTCAAAATAAAGATAACAGGTTCAGCCACTACACACCAAGACCATTTGCAGCGTTTACTTGGGAGGGGTAAACAAGGTAGTCTTGCCGGCGAGAGGCATATGACTACCAGCACAATCGCCAAAGGATGAAGAACATGAATGATGATATCAACAACGACGAATCAATGGGCATGGAGGATGAGGACTTTGCCGCCATGTTGGAAGCGAGTCTGGCCGGAGTCGGGCAGGAGTTGCACACCGGAATGAAGATTACCGCGACCATTCTGCAAATCGGTACCGAGTGGACTTTTCTTGACGTTGGTCAGAAGGGTGAGGGGGTGCTGGCAACAGCAGAACTGCTCGATGCCGAAGGGCAGATAACTGCGGCCGCAGGTGATCAGATCAGCGTGTATTTTATTTCACGCAAGGATGGTGAGTTGCGGTTTACCACCAAGGTTGTCGGCTCCGGGTCCGGTACGGAACAGCTGCAGCAGGCCTATCAGGCTGCTATTCCGGTTGAGGGACGGATCGACAAAGAGATCAAGGGAGGATATGAGGTCGCTTTGCCCGGCAACGTTCGTGCCTTCTGTCCATTTTCACAGGTGGGGCTGAGAACGGTTGACGCCAGCGAGCTGATTGGGCGCAATCTGTCTTTTCGGATCACTCAGTTTGATGAACGTGGA
This sequence comes from Deltaproteobacteria bacterium, assembly GCA_018399135.1. GTDB lineage: Bacteria > Desulfobacterota > Desulfuromonadia > Desulfuromonadales > Geopsychrobacteraceae > Pelovirga. The sequence continues at coordinate 28,161 of JAGYPB010000005.1, forward strand.
CGTAACATTGTCGTTTCCCACCGGGTGTTGCTTGATGAAGAGCGGAGTCAGCAGCGCGAGTCGTTGCGCCAGACCTTAAAAGAGGGGCAGATGGTTTCTGGCACGGTGACCAACCTGCGCGATTTTGGTGCCTTTGTCGACATCGGTGGGATTGAAGGGTTGTTGCCGATATCTGAGGTCAGTTACGGGCGAGTGGAAGATATCAACATGGTTCTTGAGGTTGGTCAGCAGCTGGATCTTATCGTTAAAAGAATCGACTGGGCCAATAACAAGTTTTCCTTCAGCCTGCGTGATACTCTGGCCGATCCCTGGCTCAAGGTTGGGAGCAGCTACCAGGTCGGTGGAAAATATCCAGGTACAGTGAGCCGCCTGGCCCAGTTCGGCGCCTTTGTCACCCTCGAAGAAGGGATCGACGGGCTGTTGCATATCTCAAAAATGGGGGACGGGCAGCGCATCCGTCACCCTCAGGATCTATTCAAGGTCGGACAGCAGATTTCCGTGGTGATTGAAAAAATTGATGATGGCGAAAAACGCATTTCTCTGGCTCTGGCCGGATCTGTCGATGAGGTCACTGAAACCAGTTACAGCGAGGACACCAGTGGCGCCGGCATGGGCACCCTGGGGGAGCTGCTCAAAGCCGCCCCGCTGAAAAAAGAACGCCGTCAACGCAAATGAACCAGCCGGTTTCCCGCTCAGCCGTGCTCTTTGCAGTGTGCATGGCGCATTTTCTCATGCCTTTTATGATGTCATCGGTAGGGATTGCCCTGCCGGTGATTGGTCGTGAATTTCATGCCAGTGCGCTGCAGCTGGGGCTGGTGGAAACAACCTACGTTTTGTCGGCATCGATTTTTCTGCTGTCCATGGGCCGATTTGGTGACATTCACGGCCGCCGCCGAATTTTTCAGACCGGCCTGCTGGTTTTTGGTGGTATGGGAGGGCTGATTTCCCAGGCGTGGTCGATTGAAGTCGTCATTGCCCTGCGCTTTTTACAGGGGATGGGGGGTGCCATGGTGATGGCAACAACCATGGCGATGCTGGTATCGACCTATCCCGTGGCCGAGCGCGGGAAGGCATTGGGGATCGCTGTTGCCAGTGTTTATGCGGGTATCTCCTGTGGTCCCTTTGTTGGTGGCATGCTGGTTGAGTTGTTGGGATGGCGTTCCATCTTTTATCTGATTTTCCCATTAAGTCTGCTGACCTGGGGTGTGACCCGGCTAAAAATCAAAACAGAATGGGCCGAAGCCAAAGGTGAGCCCTTCGACTGGTGGGGCGCCACGACCTACGCTGCGGCGGTCATGTTGCTGGTGATCAGTGTTACCAATTTAAGTCGTGGCGGATGGGCCTGGGCGCTCCTGATACTGGCCAATCTGTTAATCGGGCTATTCTTGTTTCAGCAGTCGCGCCACCCTTATCCACTGCTCAACCTCAGCTTGCTGCTCAATAACCGGGTCTTTGCCCTGAGTAATCTGGCCGCCCTGTTCAACTATGCTGCGACCTTCGGCGTTACCTTCTTTTTGAGCCTTTATCTCCAGTACGTTAAAGGGATGAGCCCATCCCAGGCCGGTCTCATTCTGATTGTTCAACCCATTGTTCAGACCCTTTTTTCTCCTTTTTGCGGGCGTTTGTCCGACCGGATTCCGGCCTCCTATGTGGCAACGACCGGTATGGCTTTGTGTGCTGTTGGACTGGCTGTTGCCTCCACCCTTCAGGCAGCATCGGCGCTCGCCGTGGTTTATCTGTTGCTGGTATTGATGGGGCTGGGGTTTGCCCTTTTCTCTTCCCCCAATGTCAGCCTGATCATGGGCAGCGTCGAACCCAAATATCTGGGAGTGGCCTCCGGCCTTAATTCCAGCATGCGCACCCTGGGGATGATGACCAGTATGATGATCATCACCCTGATTTTTGCCTATCTAATGAATGATCAACCGGTGACCCCGGCAACCGAGCCTCAGTTTCTTGCCAGTATGCGTCTGGCCCTACTGATTTTCAGTGGGCTGTGTGTGGTGGGTATCGGTTGTTCACTGGGACGTATCGGTAGCGTAAAGCCAAGGTGAAGAGTCCCATTGTCAGTGGATTGGCACGAATAGTGTAAAGGTATGCTGGGTTCTGTTCGTTCTTCCAACGAGGTTCTTCTTTGGGGAGTCATGGATGCGCATCCGTTTAGCCATTAGATATACGCTTATCTCCAGCTGCATTTTGCTGGTGATCATGCTGAGCTCTTCCTTTTTTCACATTACCAAGGTTCAGAAAATATTTGCCGAAACTTCAATGCATGATGCCGATGCCTTGGCCGACCTGATTTTGCGCAACTCTTACCATCTGATGATGGAAGACGACAGGCGCCATCTGCAATTGATGATGGAGGAGCTTGGCGAAAGCAAGCGGGTGGATCGAGTGAGGATTCTTGGTCGCGAGGGAGTCGTCAGCTTTTCGACGAATGTTGCAGAGGTGGGTACTTCTTTAACGTTGCAGGACAAAAGTTGTTCTTTCTGTCATGTTCCTGGGGCTGAGGCACTGTTGGATGTTCCGGTAGAGGATCGAACCCGGGCGATATCGGGTTTCCAATACATGCATGTTACCAGGGGAATCTACAACGAGCCAAGCTGCTCAACGTCTGAGTGCCATGCCCATCCACCCGAACAGGAAAAAATCGGTGTGCTCGACATGGTAGTCTCTTTGGATCAAATGGCTTACTTGACTCATGTCCATCACAACGACGTGCTTCTCTCAACTCTGCTGATGCTTATTTTTTTATCGGTCGGTCACTATCTGGTGACAAGACGCTATATCTGCAAGCCGATTGAAGGGCTGCTGACCCAGACCCAGGCCCTTTCCAGCGGCGACCTAAGTGCTCGAGTTGCGAACCCGTCCAGCGATGAACTTGGGGAGCTTGGCCGTTCTTTTAACCAGATGGCCGTAAATCTGGAACAAGCACAGTTGGAGTTGAAGGGTTGGGGGTCAACCCTCGAGTATAAGGTGGAAAAGCGTACCACCGAAATGATGGAAATACAGAGCCAGCTGATCAGATCAGCCAAGCTGGCCTCCATGGGGGAACTGGTTGCAGGGATTGCCCATGAAATTAACAATCCGCTGACCGGTATTCTGATGTTTGCCTCTTTATCGTCTAAACACAAAGACCTTCCCCCACAAGTCAAGGACAACCTTGAGCTCATTGTTGCGGAAACCGGGCGCTGTGCCAAAATTGTCCGTGGCCTGCTGGAGTTTGCCCGCGAGTCGGTTCCTGAAAAGAAGCCCGTTGCGATCAATGCCATTATTGAGCAAACCCTCGAGCTGGTTTCACATCAGTCCATCTTTCAGGACGTTGATATCGTCTGTCAGCTTGGGGAGGATATTCCTGAAATTGAGCTGGATGCCGATCAGTGGCAGCAGGTATTTGTCAATATGGTGATTAATGCCGGCCAGGCAATGCCACAGGGGGGGCGTTTAACGATACTAACCCGTTTTATCGCGGCAGAGAACCAGGTGCATATTATTTTGGAAGACACCGGTACCGGTATCAGCCAGGAACATCTGGAGAGGATATTTGATCCATTTTTCACTACCAAATCGGAAAAAGGATTTGGCCTGGGCTTGTCGGTTACCTATGGAATTATCCAAAATCATGGCGGCAAGGTTGATGTGCAGAGTACTGAAGGAGAGGGAACCCGTTTCAGCATTCTGCTGCCGATTGAAAATCCGGGGTGGGCTGAAGGCCCAGGCCCGGATGAAGGGGACGAGTAAAGAACAATCCAGGGATTACAGTGCCGCGTGATCTTTAGCAGAGATCCCGAGTTTTTTCAGCAGCGCCTGGAAGTTGGGGCGGAGCATCCCGGTTTCTTCTGCGGCCTTGGTGATATTCCACTGGTTTCTTTCCAGGGCGGCCAGAACAAAAGCTTTTTCAATCGGTTCAACTGCCTGCTCACGTACTTTCCGTTTAGCCTCTTTTAACTCTTCACTATTGAGGGGTGTCGATATCTCTTCTGTACCGCAGCCCTGCATCTGGCTGCCGGGCAGTTCCAGGGTATCGCACTGAATAATATCCCCCTGGGTTAATACCACCGCCCGTTCGATGATGTTTTCCAGCTCGCGCACATTGCCACGGAACGGGTATTGATGCATGGCGATCTGGGCATCAGCTGATAACCCCTTAATTTCCTTGCCGATCTCATGGGAAAACTTATGAAGAAAATAGTTGATCAGCAGCGGAATATCACCGTTGCGTTCACGTAATGGCGGCAGTTCGATGGGGATAATATTCAGGCGGAAATAAAGATCTTCTCGAAAGGCTCCTTCTTTGACCATGACATCCAGGGCGCGATTGGTGGCAGCGACCAGGCGGATGTCGATAGGGGTTGCTTTGGTTCCGCCGATGGCCGAGACCTCGCGTTGTTGGAGGACCCGTAAAAGCTTGGCCTGGGTGGCCATACTCAGGTTGGCAATCTCATCGAGAAACAGGGTGCCACCGCTGGCAACGCAGAAGAGTCCGGGCTTTGAATGGGTCGCACCGGTGAAAGATCCTTTGACATGACCGAACAGTTCGCTTTCGAGCAGGTTTTCCGGCAGGGAATTGCAATCGATGGCAACAAAGGCCTCCTGATTACGGGTGCTGTTACTATGGATTGCACGAGCAACCAACTCCTTGCCGGTACCACTTTCCCCGGTAATCAGTACTGTACTGTTGGTCGGAGCAACCTTGATAATGCGTTGAAAAACCTTCTGCATCGGGGCGCTTCTGCCAATAAAGAAATCTGAAATGCCCTCTATGGCCGCGTTGTCAGGGTCATTTGTCTGGTTGCTTAAATCCTGGATACGATGATGAATGGCGGTTTCGACTTTATTAATAATTCGGTCAGGAAGGAAGGGTTTGGTGATATATTCAAAGGCACCATTTTTCATGGCTTCAACGGCTGAATCAACAGTAGCAAACCCGGTAATAATGATGACCGGTACCTCCGGTTGCAACACCTGAATCGTCTTAAGAACTTCAATACCATTCAAGACGGGCATTTTCAGGTCGCTGATCACGACACTGAACTTGTCTTTCTGGAGTTTTTCCAGGCCAATTTTGCCATTGGCAGCAACTTCAACCTGGTATCCCGACATGGTTAATGCCTGGCGGATCCCCTCGCGGATAATGGCTTCATCATCGATAACCAGAATTTTATGTACAGCAGTTTCATCCATGCCGATAACATCACCTTTTTCGCTCTTGAGCCGACGAACATCAGACGAGATGGCCTATCTCTTTTCATGGGCGCTCGAAGGATGGCGGTACGGGTAGTTGATAGCGCCATCCGTCTGATCGCAATTTTTACGCCAAGTTAGCAAGATGGTTATGAACCTGACCGAGATTGAACTGTTAAAGCCGGTTTTATTATAACTTTACCCCGCTTTGTCGGGGTTTGTGTGACAAAGGTAAAATCATTCGATATTTAATAAAAACTTATACTATGGGCAGGTCTGGGGGCAGTCAAGGTTTTACTTATAACTCATCTGAATGTTCGTAGAGCCTTGTCGGTATTGATGGAAACATCTAATAACAATATAGAATTTTCACTGTATAAGAAAAGTGCGGTGGCTGTTCGGAGGTCTCAGCGAATTGTCTATGTATATTAATTTTATTCATCAATGAAATCCACTATTGGCAGGTGACGCAGAGGATAAAATAGTTAATATCAAAGTCTATTGAAGCCTTTGTATATTATTTATATGCGTATAAAAAACTATATAGAGTAGCCAGTTAGCCCTGTTGTTCACGATCCGGATGCCAGTCAGTATAAAGAAAATATACAGTTAGCCCTTTCTTAGCCTTCCTTTGAAAAATCCAAGTATAACCTAAAAGACTTGCAATAACAGATAGATATCCTTTGTATTGTAAAAATATTCAAGACTGGCATGCCCTCTGCAGATGTCCGCACTGAGGTTTAATATAGGCCAATGGGCACTTTTTTAAATTATTATTCAGGGAGAGAGAGATGATCGATTTTTTTCTTAATGTCGGACAGGTAGAGCAGATTTACACGGTGGTTGATTTTTATACTTACATCAAGGGCCTTGAATACCTGATTTGTCTCTTGTTCTTTGCCACCTTCCCGATCTTTTACCGGTATATCCATGGTGGAGACGATAAAAAATAGTGATCCCCTGACAGGGTGGATCGAACCATCTGTTGCTTTGTCTGGTGATCAATTCATGGCAGAGCATTTTTTAAACAAGGAGCTGAAGCTATGGTTAATACCGGAAAAAAATTCATGGCAGGACTGGCAGGACTGATAATCTGCTGCCTGCTCATGATGAATTGCTATGCGATGGAATCCTATCCGGAAGAAATAGAGATTGATGTTCTGGCCGAACTTTATGAAGGGGTCGTTTTTGATCATGGCCTTCATGTCATGATGACCGAGGGCTGTGCAGTTTGTCACCACCATACGACAGGAACACCGGTCGTCGATTCCTACTGTGCTAAATGTCACACCAATGAGGAGCCGATGGCGACCGTATCCTGTAAGGATTGTCATTCATCCGAGCCGGTTACTGCCGGCAGTGTCCGCGGAAAAGATACCGTTCTTTTTCATGATGACAAGCCTGACCTGAAAGCGGCTTACCACTTAAGCTGTCTTGGCTGTCACCAGGATATGGGCGCACCCGTTGGTTGCCAGGATTGTCATGCGCGTACCGAAGCAGGTGATGCCTTTTTCCACTCTGGTCAATTCGCCCCGACAGGATCTACCGGCAGCTCCGGGCACTGATGCTGTTGACGGGTTATTGAGGAATACAATCAAGGAGAGAAGGTCATGAGTAAAATAACACGCAGAAAATTTCTAGCCGGCAGTATGGCAGGGGGTGCCGCCATCGCTATGGCTCCGACCAAGAAGGCATTCGGGGCAAATCTTGAAGGTTTTCCGGATGGCATGGGTGTGCTGGTTGATATGACCCGCTGTGTCGGCTGTCGCAGCTGTGAAGCGGCATGCAATAAAGAACAAAATCTGCCGGAACCGAATAAATCATTCGATGACTTTTCCGTATTTGATGAAATTAAACACGGAGAAAAACGCCGCCCAACGGAAAAGGCTTACACCGTAGTCAATCGTTACGAACCTGAAGGTAGTGAGCCGGTATATCGTAAAATTCAATGTAACCACTGTAACGAGCCGGCCTGCCTAACTTCATGTTTTGTTAATGCCTATACCAAGACCCCGGAAGGCGCTGTTATCTACAATGACAAGGTGTGTGTCGGCTGTCGTAACTGTATGATCGCCTGCCCCTTCAGCATTCCCGCGTACAGTTACAGTTCCGCCATCAACCCGATCATTAAAAAATGTATTTTTTGTTATGACACCCGTTTAAAAAATGGCCAGACACCAGCTTGTGTCGAAGCGTGCCCACAGCAGGTTATGGTCTTTGGTAAGCGCAAAGAATTGATCAAGATTGCCCATGATCGGATCAGAAGAAGTCCGGGTAAATACGTCGACCAGGTTTACGGTGAGAAAGAAGTAGGCGGGACCGGGTGGCTATACCTGTCAGGGGTACCTTTTCAGCAAGCGGGTTTTAACGTTTCCCTGCCGAGTGAACCAATCATCAATAATGTTAAGGATTTCCTTGCTATCGTGCCGATGGTATTGGCGATCTGGCCGGCTCTTTTCACCGGTTTCCATCTGCTCGCTACAAAAGGCAAGTCACATGGGCATGGAGACGATCACAGTCATGATGGGCAGGAGGAACACTAACCATGAAAAAATTAGCTGCAAATGGGATCAAACCACATGATGCTGAAATGAGAGCCGACGGGCAAAAATTCAGCCTGATGGAAAAGCTTCTGCTCGGATTGACCCTCGATCAATATGTACAGCAGGTTATTCGCAACAAATTCAACTGGATATTGGCGCTGATTTTTGCTGTTGGAATCCCTCTGATTATCTACCGTTTTATCTTTGGGCTCGGAGTTGTTACCCATAGCTCGTACGATTATCCCTGGGGTCTGTTTTTGGGTTTCGGTCTGTTCTGTATGGTTCCTCTATCAGCCTCAGGGTTTATGCTGGGAACCACCGTCGAGATTTTTGGTCGACATGATTTTGAGCCGATCGAACGGCTGGCACTGCTGAACGGCTTGCTGGGATACTTCTTTGCCGTTGTTTATCTGCTCGTCGATTTGGGGCAGCCCTGGCGACTGGCTTATCCGATGGTCTATTCCTTCGGTCCGGCTGCCGTGCTTTTTCTGGTTGGTTGGCACGTTGCTACCTATCTGTCGGTTCAGGTTGCGGAAGTTTCAACGGCCTTTTTTGAGTGGATCGGCTTTCGTCGCGGGTACGAGTTTATTCGTAAGGGCACCATCGGCTTGACGGTTTCCGGAATCATTCTGTCGACCCTTCATCAGGGTGCTTTGGGAGCTCTGTTTGTCTATGCCCCTGGTAAGGTGCACCCGCTCTGGTACTCCGCCCCCTTTCAGTGGATCCACTTTTTCGTGTCGTCAATCCCTGCCGGTCTGTGTATGGTCATTTGCGTCAGCACGGTAGTTATCTATACGATGAAGTGGCGCTGTGATCAGCGCTTTATTGACAGCCTTGACCGGATTACCATTTCCCTGGCCAAGGGCGCATCTATGGGTCTGTTTACCTACCTGGTTATCAAATTTCTGGCTGTTGCTCATGATAACGAGTGGGCTTATCTGGCAACCGGTTGGGGAGCCTGGTGGCTGTTTGAGATATTTTTTGGAGTCATCCTTGCTTTGCTCGTCCTGGGTGTCGGCATCCATCATAAAAGTGTCGCTCTCTGTCGCTTGGGGGCACTGATTACCGTCCTTGGCATTTTGCTAAACCGTTTGAATACTGCCTTGATCGCCTTTAACTGGAACCTCTATCCGGAAATACCTCATATTTTTGAAGTGATTATTTCCATCACAATATTTGCCATTTACATCGCCACCTACCGGTTTATATTGAACCGCTTGCCGATTCTGTATCAATTTAAAAACCGGGCTGAGGCTTAACCGGTCATGGAGAACCCGGTCGACGGTGCTTGTCTTCTTTCGACCGGGTTTTTTGTTTCTTTCTGATACGGCGTAAGGAGTTCCCCTATGTTTGATAACCTGATCGCCAGAGCCATTGTTCCTGTAACTATTGCTGTGACAGGGTTTGTTATTTTCGGCTGTATATTTTTGTATTCATTTATCAAGGTTGATATGACTGCCGAAGCTGTTCGTCATGTTGATGGTCTTGCTGAAACGGTTGTCCGGGCTACTCACTATGCGATGATGAAAGATGATCGTGATTCGTTGCGGAATATTCTTGCTAATGTCAATCGTTTGGAAGAGGTAGAGCGGATCAGGATTTACGATCAGCTAAGTCAGCCGAAATTCTCCGATCTGGAAGGAGTTACTGCTCCCGGTTCTTTTGCTGTGCGCGTCGATGATTGGTCGAAGGGTATTGTTGTCGGAGACGGGTACGATCGCAAGGAAACTCTCCATCAGGTCGATCATGATTATGGTTTTATTGCAGTCAATATGCCCATCCTCAACGAGCCAAAATGTTCTACTGCGGCATGTCATTTCCACGCCGAAGACGAGCCAATCCTGGGGTTTTTGAGCCTTGGTTTTTCCAGCGCTCATCTGGAGAAAACCCTTGCCCTGCTTAAAACCCGAATGATAGCATTCAGCCTGATGGTGCTGTTCCTCACCGTTGTCGGGGTTGCAGCATTGCTGAGGATAAACCTGTTTTTGCCCATACTCAGGCTAACCCACGAGATGGAACAGGCCGTAAATGGGGTTGCCGAAACCGACCTGCCAAAGTCCAATCGTAAATTGGGAAAACTAGGCAGGGACTTCCGATTGTTGGTCAAACAGCGTGATGAGGCCTTGCTCCGCAAGGATGCAACAACAGCAGCCAGGGGAAGCGATGACGGACTCGAACAAGCCAATGGCAGAAGATCCTCTGCCGGACATGAGCCCACTGCAACAGCAGGTTCAGGCGAAAATTAAGCGCTTTGAGCTGTTATCCGGTACCGGGCTTTGGGTTCTTGCACTGTTTACCGCGCTCAGTATCGGAGCTTCTCGCAACTTTGATTTTCTCCCCCCGTTAAGCGCCGGGATCCGTAATCTCCTGGGCGCAGGACCACCGGTTAATTATATTAACTGGGCTTTAGTAGTCTATGGTTTTTCTGCTCTGATTCTTGTTCTTGCTCAGATGGCAAACAACAAAAAGCCCCGTGGTGCCCTGGCGCATTTCGGGTACCTCGGAGCTTTTTATTTGTTTTATTACTTTTCTGATGGGCTACAGGATAACTTCTGGGCAATATTTGTTGTCGGGCTGACGATCCTTGGTTTGCAGAGCTACCATGTCTGGAACTATTACCACGAAAAAATCCATGAACAGAAAGAAATTCTCGAAGAACTGAACAAGCTTGCCGGTTGATTATCCCCCCAGCAAAATAAAGCTGCCCGATGGGGCGGCCCTGATTTCACGGCATGATATTATCTACAACGATCCGATTTGCCGGTTATCTGGTTTTAACCGTTGCCCGGACGTTTTTTCTCTCTGCAACCTGCTGTCCTGCGGCTTTCGTCATACCAAAGAGAGCCAGAACAGCCGGGATCAATTGGGCCACGATCAGAAGTGCGCAGAAACCGACAAATAACAGAATCAGCAGACCACTGTTATAGGTAACAGTTGTATCCACAGCAAAAACTGGTGAAATCATCAGTAAAACCAGGGTCAGGGTAGATAATAGTGACTTGACTGGAAACATGTTCTTCTCCTTTACCGTATTGTAGTTTGTTGATGTATTTTCTTCGTACTTTCTGAAGGCACACAGAACTGCCTCGCGTATTTCTACAAAATGATCATCTGATGTGGGGCGTAATGCATGATAGAATATCCCTTCTTGGCGGATTTTTTTCACCAGATTCATCGGCATATCGTCACTGACAAGAATAATAGAGATATTACGGTTGCACTTTTTTAACAGGGGGATCAGTTTCGCGACATTATGCTCGTCGTAAAGCCCATCCAGTACCACAACCTGAATCTCTTTGTTGATAATGGCTTCGAGGGAGTTTGCGACACAATCTGTAGTCACCACCTGGTAAGTATCATTGACAAATAAATCGGCCAGTTTGTCCCGCGCTTCGTTATTTTTATTTGCTATCAGTAGTCCTCGCATTTTTGACACCTCTTTCTATTTAAAACCTCAATCTAACGAGAAACTTTGGCCTGTTTTTGATCCCGTCCAAACAGTCCGCGCAGAATACCAACCAGCATTAATGTTGCGGGTACCAGTTGAAATATAAAGATTAAGGCAAAAAAGCCGAAAAACATGGCGACAAGTAAGCTGCCCCCTCCGGCACCTGCAGCCTCTGTAGCAAAAGCTGACGAACAAAGAATGGTAAGGGCAATCAGGGTGCTCTGCAGGATGCGTTTCATATTGTCCTCCTTGATATGACACGTAATGAGTGTGGTGATTTCGGTTGAATTGATGCAGGGTGTGTGCCAAGGGCGAGGAAGCTGGACGGACAGCATGTAACTAATTGATTTTAAAAAATATTACTGTTGTTCCTGAGAGGGGTATAGCGGTTGTCTGGATTGAGGTGTATGTTTGCTCAATACAGCCATTTCTCTTTTGATTCCCATGACACGACAATGCATTATTCTAAGCCACTGAAAACAAAAAGAAAAAATCGTCATTCTGGAAAGGTGGGTAAAAATCAAGAGATATTAAAAAATTATTCCGTTGATTTGCTCGGCAATCAGGTTTGGTTGGATGAAAAACACAGATGGGCGCACTGCTCAAGGGGTGTCGTCGTGGTCTGAATCGGAAGGAAAGTCCTTATGTACCTTTTTCTCCAGTAGCCAATTGCGCCACTTCAAATAACCGATATGAGCAATGAGTATAAAAAAGATCAAAAAAAGGATAATCACAACCGGCATGGGCGTTCCTCTGATTTGCAACAGGATGACATTATTAACTGTTCTCTCATCGTAAGTATTCAGCTCCATACGTGCCACAGGATTCGAAGGGCCGGTGCTGGACAGATACCTGTCATCAAGTATGCCTGATTTCGTTATTTTTTAAAAGCAGCTCTTCTGATTTGCTTTTGTCGAGGGAGAACCTGTCCCGGAGTTCGATCATGAAAGCGTCTGGAAAGGGAACGCAGAAGGGCTGCTGTCGTTGTATTGAATTCAGATGTCATAAAAACTTCAGGTGATTGTACGGTAGTTCATCGTTGAAGTTTGATGCCGGAGCCGCTAGTATCGGCTTGATAGAACAGATGATAAAGTGCAGAGTAGTTCAGTACAGCATGGATGATGGAATAAATTAATGGAACAACAACATCTACCGGATCCGACAGAATATGCAGAAGGCTTGAAAAAAGTCCGTTTTCGACGCCTGTTGTTATGGCTGGTAATATGTGCTTATCTGCCGGCAATGATCATTGCCCTGGATTCCCCCGACTATCGTAAATGGGCAGCAACGGTTTTTGTCGGCTGGATTGTGTTGCTGATTTTTACTGTCGGTTATGCCTGTCTGGTTCGCTGCCCCCGCTGCAGTGAACTCTTTCATACCCATGGCCCAACCTTTTTGCCATTACGTCGCTGCCTTCATTGTGCTTTGCACGTAAAGGCAGATAAGCGGCCACCGGAACAAAGTGACCCGCGAACAACATGTCGGAAGAAGAAGTAAAAAGTGCTCTGGAGTACCCGGAGAAATCAAGGCGTCAAGGAGACCCCATGGACAGTCATACCGATATCACATTGGATGAATTGCACACTGGTTTACGTACTGTGCGCATGCGCCGCTGGTTTTTATGGCTGTTGATTCTGGCCTACGTGCCGCTGATGATGATCGCCCTGGGTGCCAACGATGCCAAGCGGATGGTGGTGATAGCTTTTGTTGTATGGGTGCTGTTGTTGATTATAGCCGTTGCCATGATGGCCTTGGCGCGTTGCCCACGTTGTGGGCACTGTTTTCACATGAGCGGCTATCTGTTCAGGCCGGTACGCCGGTGTTTTGAGTGTGATCTGCACATAACAGCCGACAAACAACTGAGAAAAAACGATCTGAAGCATCGGGGCTAGAGGCGCAGGATCCTTTTTTTGTTTAATTCCGGCTTTAGCGTCGTATATTTGTTGATCGGCTTCCCTGGTGAATTTTGCCGGACTGATTTCTTCAGTGGGGTAAAATGTCCTGCTGACGGAGGATAGAATGAATTACTGGCTGATGAAATCTGAGCCCAATGCCTTCAGTATTGAAGATCTGGCCCAGCGACCTGAACAGATGGAACCTTGGGATGGCGTCCGCAATTATCAGGCGCGCAATTTTATGCGCGACCAGATGCAAACAGGTGATCAGGTGTTTTTCTACCACTCCAACTGTGAGGTGCCGGGCATTGTCGGCATTATGGAGGTAGCCGGCAGGAGCTATCCTGATCCAACGGCCTTTGATCCACAGAGTAAATATTTTGATTCGAAAAGTTCGCCTCAACAGCCGCGCTGGTTTCTGGTTGATGTCAAATACGTTCGCCATACCCGCCGGACAATCTCACTGGCTGAGCTTAAAGAGCACGAATTTCTGGAAAATATGCATCTGCTACGCAAAGGGAACCGACTGTCGATCATGCCGGTGACAAAGGAGCAGTGGGACTATATTATGCGGCTGGAATAATCGCCTCTAACCAAGAGCAAACAGGCAACTTTTACGCTGACAAAAAAGCGAGTTTTGAAATGAATAATTCGTATTTTACCCCTGAACAACTGGCGAACAGACTGGTTGAATGGGGTGCCGAAAAAAAGTCTGTTTCAGGGGTCAGGCTTTTTGTTCTTGGGGTTTTGGCCGGGGTTTATATCGGCTTTGCTGCTCACCTGGCGACAGTAGTCGGAACCGGAGACTTTGCCTGGATCGGACTACAGAAGTTTTTTGTCGGGGCCGTTTTCAGCTTAGGACTGATGCTGGTGGTGATTCCCGGCTCGGAACTTTGGACCGGTAACACGATGATGACCGCTGCCTGGCTTGAACAACGCCTTACGTTAACAGATGTTTTGCGTAACTGGGGGTGGGTTTACCTGGGGAACCTGGTCGGTTCGGTTTTCCTGGCCTGGCTGATCGTCAGCCAAACTGGTTTGATGGATGGTGCTTTTGGAGGTACCGCACTGCAGATCGCATCGAACAAAGTATCAGAGGAGTTTGCTACCACATCCCACAGTGGTGCTTACCTGTTTCGTGCTATTGCCTGTAACTGGCTGGTGTGTCTAGCGGTACTGCTGGCCATGGCGGCTAAAGATATCACTGGAAAGATTCTGGGGATTTTCTTTCCCATCATGGCGTTTGTCGCTGCCGGTTTTGAGCACGTTGTCGCCAATATGTACTTTATCCCGGCGGGAATCTTTGCCAAAGCTCTGCCGCTGGCACGGGAAGCTTCCGGCCTTGACACAACGCTTCTCGCTCAACTCAACTGGTGGACCCTATGGCAGAACAACCTGTTGGTAGTTACTCTCGGCAATTTGATTGGCGGTGGATTTTTTGTTGCGGCTGTATACTGGTGGTTATATTTGAAGAAGCAAAAATCAAAAGACTGACCCCTGAGATAGCTTTAGATGTGTAATCTTTCCTTCCGTAACTCGCTGCGCCTAACCGAAGTAATATAGAAGTCAGAACGCAAAAGTATTTGCCTGTAAGGGCTTAGACTGGATGTCCTTCAAAATATTGAACTCTTAATTCTGATTTCCAGCACTCTTCGGAAATTCACGGGCACACAGGGAACTGATCTGGTCTAGATCGGTGCACACACTAATGCCAGGCAGGTGCAATCCATCACGTAAGGCAAACCCTCCGGCGATGATTTTGAGATGCTTTGGCAGCGTTTTTCGTAGCCAGGCCAAGTCTTGTTTTGCTTGTCGTGGGGTCGTTTGGACACTGAAGGACAGGGCAATGGCATCCGCATTGAGAAAATCCACCATGGCGTTAATTTCTGCTACAGGCAACTCTTCAAGGACTAGATGGCACTCGCACCCATGTTGATTGAACAACACTGCTGATAATAGCAGGCCCAGTTTGTGACGTTCACCGCTCAAGGTCATAAAGATAACCTTTGGTGCAACCTTGCGTGGAATGAGTTGCTCTTTCAGGATCACAGTCAGGCAGTCCGAGAGCAGATGCTCGCGTGCAATACTTAACTCTCCGGTCAGCCAGCCACGATCCATCACCGCCAGCAATGGGACTGCAAATTCCAGAACAAAAGCCTCGACACCACGCTGCTGCAACTGGATCCGCAGCTCCTTTTCGACTTGCGATGCTGCAACAGTTGTGACCAGATATTGCACATCCTGATGACTGTCGTCCGGCTGTTGTTGATTCAGTAATTCCATACGTTCAGCAGCAGATAAGGCGAATAGTTGCTTGGGACGATGTCCCATATTCTGAAGTTTTTTGATGATACGCAGGTCGTCAATTTCTGCCGGCGAATACAGCCGGTGTCCGCGAGCGTTGCGTTCAGGGGTCGGAAAGCCAAAACGACGTTCCCAGACCCGCAGGGTGTCGACGCCAATCCCCAGTTCCTGACTCAATTGCTGGATGGTGACCATTGATTTGTCCTAG
This sequence comes from Deltaproteobacteria bacterium, assembly GCA_018399135.1. Lineage (GTDB taxonomy): Bacteria > Desulfobacterota > Desulfuromonadia > Desulfuromonadales > Geopsychrobacteraceae > Pelovirga. Next base: position 43,743 of record JAGYPB010000005.1, read on the forward strand.
ACAATGTTATAGTAACTGGATAATATATCAAAAAAAAAGTTTTGCAAACCCGATTGTGTGAAAAAGGAGACATTTGTGGACAAAAAAATTGAGCAACTTTTTTTTATTGCCTTAGGGGGAGCCCTGTCGGTGAAAGAAAAACTTGAAAACAACAGTGAGGAAGTCAAAAAGTGGCAGAGCGAAGCCGAAGCCAATGCGCGGGCATTTCTCGATGAACTCAGCCAGCGCGGAGCGCAGGAGAAAGATCAGGTGAAAGATCTGTTACGTGAGCAGATCAAAGAGGTGATCAACGAGCTCGGTCTGGTGACAAAGGCGGATCTGGAAGAGTTGAAAAAGGATCTGAAAAACTAAGTGAACAGACTCAGACTCATTGTACATCTTTGCCGGCCAGGGCGCAGCTATGCCGTCTTCAACTTTCTGATGACAGTTTTTTTGCTATTTCGCCGTCGTTCGCGCTGGTGGTGGTGGCGTCCATTGTCTCCTGATCAACTGGTTGATACCATCCGTATGCTCGGTGCCAGTTTCGTCAAGTTAGCTCAGGTGCTGGCAACTAGAGCGGATTTTTTTGATGAGGATTATCTTGTCGCGTTACGGCAGCTGCATGACCGCATGCCGGCGATGTCAGCTGTTGACCGATCCCGGGTGTTCCAACGCGCCTTCAATGATCCGGGTGTTTTTGAATATTTTAACCCTCAACCTCTGGCCAGTGCCTCCATCGGCCAGGTTCATCGTGCACGGTTGCGTGAAGGTGGTCAGGAGGTAGCGGTCAAGTTGTTGCGTTGGAATATTCGCGTCCAGATCCAGGTGGATATTATTCTGCTCAACCTGTTTTTACGCGTCTTTCGCCCGCTGTTTACCGATCAGACCCGGCATTCCATCGAATCTGTACTTGCAGCTTTTACCAGGGTTATCCGTCAGGAAGTCAGCATGACCCAGGAACTGGCCAATCTCGAGCTCTTCAGCGAGACTTACGGTGATGCTGGAGTACGCTTTCCGGTTCCAGTGACCTCCCTGTGCAGTGATGATGCTCTGGTGATGAGTTTTGAAGAGGGCGCGCGTATTGACGACGTCAACCAGATTGAGACTTGGGGCGTGGATTTTTCCGCACTGATGAAAACCCTGGTGCTTTTTTATACCGAACAGATGTTGGTTAAGGGGTTTTTCCATGCCGATCCGCACCCCGGCAATCTGCTGGTCACCAGGGAAGGGCAACTGATCCTTCTTGATTTCGGCATGGTCAGCCGAATACCTCAAGATATGCGCCAGGCAATGATCTATGCGGTTAAGGCCGCCTACGAGCGTGATTATCAGTTGTTGATTGGCGCGACCCGGCGTATGGGAATGCTGACCGAAGACGCCGACGGGGGAGACTTAAGCCGGATTGCCGAGAACCTGTTTGCGATCTTCGACAGCGATCATCTCGATGCTGCGAGTATGCAGGGGCTGGCTTTTGGGGTATTGGAGGTTCTGCATGACCAGCCCTTCAAGCTGCCTCAGGATGTTATCTATGTCATGCGCGTCAGCTCTCTGATCGAGGGGCTGGGTACTCAGTACGTTAATAACTTCAATGGTATAAAGGATATTTTACCGATTCTTAAAGAAAATTTACCGCGTGCATTAGGGGAGGATCGCGGTGTGGTTGAACGGCTTAAACGTGAGCTGGTCCAATTGCCCCTGACCCTTTCCCAGGCACGTACCGTTATCGAACAGGCACAGCAGGGTGATCTGACGGTGCGGATGGCGCGGCCTGACCGTGATTATCTGGTTGAAAAAGTAAGCAGGCAACTGCGTCGACTTGGCCTGATGATTTTCTTTCTGGCGTTGGCCTATTATTTTCAACAGCTGTCGATCCGGTTCGGCAATGTACTGTCGATTGTTAGCCTGGTGCTGGCTGCCTGGATGCTGCGCTACAAAACATGATGAGGAAAAAATGATGAATACAACCTATGTTGAAACCCACAAAGAGACCATCCTGGAAAACTTACCCGGATTTTTTGCTGAACAACTTGGCGAAAATCCCGAAGGATTGCTTGAACAGCTGGAGCAGGAGCTACGTAGTCTCTATGTGCGTCAGGGTAATGATTGGACCGGTCGTGGCGAGATTGGCGATGCCAGGCTCGAAGCGACCATAGCCGTGCTTGAAGCAGTACGGGCCGAGTGTCTGGTGCAGTTGGGGAAACATGGCGACAGCTCGGCTTCCGCATGAAAGCAGCAGTGATCGGGGCTGGGATGGCGGGTATAACCATCGCTCGCCAGCTGCGGGTACAGGGGATGGAAGTAACCCTCTTTGATAAGAGCAAAGGAACCGGCGGGCGCATGTCGAGTCGTTCCTGGCAAGGGGGTTGGATCGATCATGGTGCCCCTTATTTTGCCGCCCGGACCGAAGAGTTTTATAGCTATCTGCAGGCCCGGATTCCGTCAACAGCCTGTCAGCGCTGGCTGGCGCGGGTACAGGGGATTCCCAACAATGATGAGCTCGTCGGCTATATTGGCGTGCCGCGTAACAGCAGCATCACCCGAGGGTTGCTCGGCGATTTAAACTTTCAACCATCAACCCGTATTGCCAGACTGGAGCGTGAGGGTCAGCGTTGGTTGCTATTTAATGACGGCGAATCCCTGTTGGGAGAGTGGGATATGGTCGTCCTATCCGCACCGGCACCCCAGACCTATGCACTGGTGCGTGACATTCCCGAGATCGCCGTTCAGGTCAAAAAAGCAGAGATGGAGCCTTGCTGGGTTGCTGCTGTCCAGTTGTCATTGCCTTTGCGTAAAGCCGCTGAGGTCATGATTGACCCGGCTCCGGGTCTGCGCCGGATCGTTGCAAACAGCGCCAAACCCGGACGAAATAATGATGGAGTCTATCTGTTGCAGGCGACTGCCGACTGGACGCAGGAGCATCTTGAAGGGTCTCCGGAGCAGGTCGGCCCCAAGCTGTGCGAACTGTTTGACCAGAAATTTACTCCGGCAAAGCCGCCGGTACTGTTATTCGCTCATCGTTGGCGCTATGCCTTTACCAAAACGGCGCTCGAAAAAGAGTTTTTGTGGGGACGGGGTTTGCAAATAGGCATATGCGGCGATTGGTGCATTGGTCGCACGGTGGAAGATGCCTGGATCAGTGCCATGGCTTTGGGCAAACGAATCAGTGAAGGTATACAGTGATCAGAAGGTATTTAGACATGCAGCCAAAAAAGTTACAACTGGGAAAACCACTGCCGGTCATGAGTTGATTAATCAACCTGAAGGAGATATGAAATGCATGAACTTCGCCGCGAGATAGTGCTTGATGCTCCTTGTGAGACCCTTTGGGATTTCATAGCTACACCCGAAAACCTTAATCTGCTGACACCACCCGATCTGGATTTTCAGATTGTCAGCGACTTGCCGAAACGGATGTACAACGGTTTGCCCATCCTGTACCGGATCCGCATTCCATGGTTCGGTACCCACCGTTGGCTGACGGAGATCAAGCATATCCGTGAGGGAGTTTCCTTTGTCGATGAACAGCGTCTTGGTCCCTATCGCCTCTGGTATCACTATCACCAGGTTGAAAGCCTGGGTCTAAATAAGACGAAAATGATCGATCATGTAACCTATGCACTTCCCTTTGGGCCCATTGGGGATATTGTCCACTCGCTGAAAGTAAAGCAGATGTTAAGGGATATTTTCGACTTCCGGCGGGGCAAATTGCTGGAGCTGTTCCCACCCGATATGAATGTGTCGAGTAACTGATTTCGGTCAATACAATGATACAGCTTTTTCGGCGGCCGATTGCTGACCCTTGACGTTGGCGGGGTGGGGCTGTTTCAATTGGCTTGTGCGGGTTTTTTTTACCATGGTAACGATTCAGCTGCTGCTCTTGGCGCAGGATCTTCGGATCCTGCGCTGAACAGATACTTACCATGTTCAGTGCCACAGTTCCCTCACGGAAGTTTGTGGGGTGAAATGCCAGGCAATTTGCGCTTGAAAGAGTTCGGCGGTAGCCAGGGCATCGATCAGGGCATGATGGGGAGTGTAATGCGGCAGATGATAACGGCTGCGACAGGCTGCCAGCCGGATCGATTCGGGGGTGCGCCCGAAAAAATGAGCGATTTGTTGAAAAAAACGCCGACGCACATAGCGATTTTCGATCTCCATAGTATCGATGGCCGGAAAGACAATCCCCTCACCAATCCGCTCTTTTAAGGCAACATCAAGAAAGCGACGTTCAATCTGTCGACAATGAACCACGGCCACCCTGCCCGCCAGTTCTTTTAACAAATCGGGCAATATCTGGTTCAGATCATGTCCGACCATTACTTCCGCATGAGTGATCCCGTGAATAACCACCGAGCCGGTGGTCAGGGGTTTTTTCGGATTCAAAACCCAGTAGCGGGCCTTACTGCAGTAAATACGCTGCAAGTTGAAGGGAATCAGTCCAACACTGACAATGGCATCGCGCCTTGGATCCAGCCCGGTAGTTTCAATATCCAGTGCCACCAATGAAAGATCAGCCAGAGGGGTTGCAGGTGCTACCGCCCCGGTCTGGTAATATTTTTTGAGAAAAGGGTTTTTAGCTGATGTTGCCAGCTGATCATACACCTGCGGCCACTGGGGCGTGCCATGACCGTCAGTATGCTTTTTGGCCCTAAGGTAGAGCATTGTCTATCCCTGTTTCGCGTTGCGCTTGGCCGGATAGCGGAATTTAAGAAATTTCTGGGCATTGGAAAGGGCCTGAAAAGCATCCTTCAGATTACGTCGGTCAAATTGACTTAACGTTTCCGGATCAATGTTGTTATGAACTTCTTCCCCGAGGGTCAGGCTTTGTGCCTGGTGCCTTAGTCGTACCATTGACATAAACTCCAGAGCATCACGCATAGCCTCGGTGCGACCCAGGGGGAGTAGATTCGCATCACGAATATCGTCGAGACGATCAAAGGAGTTTTGCGCAGTCGATCCCGACGCCAGGGCGTGTACGCGGATCAGGGCCGCCAGTGGTGCTGTACCACGACGCTTGAGATCTAGTAAATTCTTGTGCTTGCCATCACGTTCGACCAGAAAATCCTTAAAAAACCCCAGAGGGGGTGTACGGCTTAAAGCACTACGGGCGAGGGCAAAGAGAAAATACGGGCTTTTTTCAGCCTGACCGGCAATCTGTTCTTTAAGTTGTTCGACCCAGCTAACCTCGCCCCAGATCCCCTCCAGATCGAAGAAGATAGAGCTGTTCAGCAGGTCCTCTGGTGTTGGCTTGGCAATCCACTGGGAGAAATAACGACTCCAGACTTTTCGTGGCTGCCGCCAACGGTCATTGGTCGCCATGATCCCCCCTTTACAATAAGGGTAACCACTAGCGGTCAGACCATCGCAGACAAAGGTTGCCAGTTGCTGGAAATAATCGTCGTGTGCTGCCGGGTCGTAGCTATCGTCAAGAATCAGAGCGTTGTCCTGATCTCCACCCGGCAACAATTCATCACGCGCCATCGAACCAAGGGCGACAAAACAACAGGGGATCGGCGGTGGCCCGAGTTTTTCAGTCACCAGTTCCAGCAGTCGCTGTTTGACACTGCGGCCGAACACCGACATGGCGCTGCCGACCATCTGGGAATTGGCACCCTCATTGACCATCCGGACAAAGCTGGAGTTAATTTCGCCTTTTAGTGCGGATAGTTCTTCAACGTCCTGAGCTCGCAGGATACGCGCGACGACCAACAGGCTGTTCTGTGACTCATAACGGATCAAATCGGATAGGGATATCACTCCGACCGGACGCCGATCACGCATGACCGGAAGATGATGAATATGGTAACGCAGCATGCACAACATCGCTTCAAAAACGTATTGCTGTGCTTCGATGCTGATCAGATCTTCTGACATGATGCCGGAAACCTCTGTTTCAAAAGGCAAACCGGCGGCAATAAAACGGGTACGCAAATCCCGATCAGTGATAATCCCCACTATCTGCTCAGGGTCATCGGCAGTGCAAATCAGCAGGGAGGATACACCTTCTTCAGTCATCCGTTGTCCAGCCTCATAAACACTGGCGGTTGCTTCAATGCTGACCGGTTCACGGGTAATCAACTGCTGGATGCGCGTACGCATCAACTCGTTGGATTGGTGGGCACGCGAAACCGCCTGGCGTAAACGCGCCCGATCCCCCAACTCGACGTAATCAGCAAAGGAATCATGATGTTCGCAGAGATGATTAAATTGAGCTTCGGGAATAATATAGAGCAGAGAATCTTCGAGGGCGCGGGCAGGAAATCGCACGCGGTTATGCATCAGCAGACTCATCTGGCCAAACAACGACCCCTCTTCAAGACGATTATAAAGGGTGCCGTTACGCCGGAATACTTCAACTGAGCCGCTGCGGACAAAATAGATTTCGTGGATCTCGTCACCGAAAGTGAGGATGGTACTGCCAGCCTTGTAATAAGAGATTTCGACACTGGCAGCAACCTGTTGCACAGCATCGACCGGCAGCGCCTCAAAAGGCTCAAAGCGCTGCAGTTGCGTGGCAATTTCCAGCAGTTCAACTTCCATTGCGAGCCTGACTAATTAGATAGTGGTAGCCAGGGAACAGGATCATCCTGCTCCCTGACGTATCAGCATGGTACTACTTGCTATGTGGTTCTGATGCCAATCCTTTGATTAATGACCAGCAACTGATCAGCAGGAGAATGGTAAAGGGAAAACCGGTCGAAACTGCCATGGCCTGCAATGCCACCAGGCCACCACCAAGGATTAGGGCGATCGCTACCAGTCCTTCAAAGGTACACCAGAAAACCCGCTGGGGGATAGGCGCTTCGACCTTGCCACCGGCAGAAATGGTGTCGATAACCAGTGAACCGGAGTCGGACGAGGTCACAAAAAAGACAATAACCAGAATAATTGCGATAAAGGAAGTGATCTGCGCCAGGGGCAGCGCATCAAGCATGATAAAGAGCTGTAACGGCAGCGCTGCTTCTGCCACCGCGGTATAGCTTTCTTTGACAAGCTGGCTGATGGCGGTGCTGCCGAAAACGGTCATCCAGAGAACACAAGCTGCTGAGGGAATGATCAGCACGGAAATCAGAAACTCCCGCACCGTCCGGCCACGTGAGACGCGGGCGATAAACATACCGACGAAGGGTGACCAGGAAATCCACCAGGCCCAGTAAAAGGAAGTCCATCCTTGGGCAAAATTACTGTCGGCGCGGCCGATGGGGTTGGCCAGGGCAGGTAGATGCTGTAAATAAGCACCGAGATTGCTAAAAAAGCCGGTGATGATTGCCAGGGTCGGCCCCACGATCACAACAAATAAGAGCAGGAGAGCTGCCAGTGTCATGTTGATTTGTGATAGCCGTTGAACCCCCGCCTCTAATCCGGCAACGACCGACAGCATAGCGATACCGGTTATTCCAGCAACCAGCAGAACCTGAGTGGTTGTACCTGAGGGCAACTCAAACAAATAACCCAAACCCGCAGCCGCCTGGGATGCTCCGATGCCTAGAGACGTAGCAAGTCCGAAGAGGGTCGCAAATATGGCCAGAATATCGATAATGTGTCCCGGCCAGCCCCAGATTCGTTCGCCCAGGAGAGGATAAAAGATCGAGCGTACCGTCAGGGGGAGACCTTTGTTGAAAGAAAAGAGTGCCAGCCCCAGAGCAATCACCGAATAAATCGCCCAGGGGTGGAGTGCCCAGTGATAAATGGTGGCAGCCATAGCCAGTCGTTCTGCGGCCAACGCGTCACCGGCCGCACCGGCCAACGGTGCCCAGTCGGTGCGTAGACCATCCTCTATAGTCGTGCCGCCAAAGGCGCTGCTAAAGTGAGAAAGAGGCTCAGACACGCCGTAGAACATCAAGCCGATGCCCATACCGGCGGCAAACAGCATGGAAAACCAGCCCAGATAGCTAAAGTCCGGCTTCGCTTCGGTGCCACCAATTCGTACCCTTCCCAAAGGAGAGACAACCAGGCCGAGACAGACCAGTACAAAAATATTACCGGCAGAAATGAAAAACCAGTCAAGATTGGATGTCAACCAACCCCGCAGGGCACCGAACAGCGGTTCGGCCTGAGTCTGGAACATCAGGGTCAGAACAACAAACAGAATAATCGTCCCGCCTGCTGTAACGAACACCGGATTGTGAATATCAAACCCGTAACGACCCAGTTTGAAACTGACATTATCCTGCCCGACCTTATAGTCAGTGTCGATAGTGTTGACGTCACCATCCGGCTCAATCTTGTCAAGGTGGGCGATGACTTCTTCGAGGTCATCAGGTTTATTCTTATCTTTCTTTTGTGTCATGGATATCTCCTGGGACCATTGAGTGAATAAATGGCCGAAAAAAAGGGGGATGCATGACTAATCGGCGGAAAAAGATCCCGGACGTGACTCAAAAGCGAGGGAAAAGACGATTAAGCTCTATGGCTTGGTGATTTCAGATCACGCTGTCCACTGATGCTCAGGTATTGCGGAACATAGCTTCAACGCGCCTGTCGTCCTGGCCTGCACCGTAAATAGTTATCCACGTTCAGACTGCCCGACCTGACATGCGACATCAATAAAGTGTTTATCGATCTAAACAGTCGGAAACGTTATCATATGTTTTGGTGAATTGCAAAACAGGCCACAGCTTCATCCTTGCGACCGGATGCTGAACAGATACATCAACTCTACAGCAAAAACGCCTTGAAACGTTGCAAGGCCAGGATCTTTTTAGCTGCATTTTCTGAAAAAACTGAAGGCTAACATGCTGAAAACACATAAATGTAACCCGACATCCACTGGCATTTCGGTCGATGTCCAATGCGTAGGAGATTTTTTTCGGCTATAACTGAAATCAACTCGCAGTAAGGTGGACAAGGTGAAGGCAATAGTCACTGGGCCAAAGATCACCTTCGCAACCTTCAGACTAAGGAGGCAAATATGAAAAAGGCTCTCATATTTTTTTTGGTAGCAAGTGTGTGTCTGGTAACACCGGCGCTGGCATCGGCTGCACGAGGAGATGGTCATGGTGGTGGACAGAAGGTTGTTACCAGGGAAAAGGTGGTTGTTTATAAAACCACCCAGCAACGTGACCATCGGTATGATCGGCCGGATCGTCACCGTTATGAGCGTTCAGATCGGCGTTATTACCGGCAAACGAGAAATTATCACCGGCCACCACGTCATGCGCCGGCCCACGGTTACTATAAAAAATACTCATCATACCGTCACCAGCCGAAAAAGGTGGTAAGACATCATGCGCCTGCACCAAGAAATTCGGTGGTCATCGGTGTGCCCCGTATTATCATTCGCCTGGGGTTTTAATCGCATCCTGTATTGCTGAAAGTACCAACATGACGTATAAAAAAGAGGTCGCCGCTGGTGTCGGCGACCCTTTTTTTATACGTCATGGAGGCGCATTATGATGCACGATTATGAAAAGCTGGGCTCATTTTACCTGGGCCGGTTGTTTGATGCGGAACAGGGCAAAACCGTTGACGACCTCCTTTTGTACGATGCCAGGGATCTGACCACCCATGCGGTGTGCGTCGGTATGACCGGGAGTGGAAAGACCGGCCTCTGTGTCAGTCTGCTGGAAGAAGCAGCGATCGACGGCATCCCCTCCATCGTGATCGATCCGAAAGGAGATATGGGCAATCTTCTGCTCAGTTTCCCTGACCTCGCTCCGGCAGATTTTGCGCCCTGGATTGAACCCCAGGATGCTGACCGCAAGGGCCTGACCATGACCCAACTGGCGGAGCAAACAGCGCTGAGCTGGAAAGAGGGTCTGGCCGCATGGCATCAGCCGACGGAGCGCATCGCCCGGCTCAAATCCGCCGCTGAATTTTCCATTTATACCCCTGGTAGCGAGGGTGGGAAGCCCTTAAGTATCCTTCGCTCCTTTAATGCTCCGTCCGCTGAAACCGTTGCAGATACCACGCTGTTCCGTGATTATGTCCTGGCGGCCGTTTCCGGACTGCTTGCCCTTGCCGGCATCACCGCTGATCCGATCCGCAGTCGTGAACATATCCTTCTTTCCACTATTTTGGACTACCATTGGCGCCTCGGCCAGGATCTGGATATCCCCGCGTTGATCCATGAGGTCCAGAAGCCCCCTTTCAGCAAGGTGGGGGTCTTTGATCTTGACTCCTTTTATCCAGCGAACGAGCGGATGAGCCTGGCGATGGCGCTGAACAATCTGATCGCATCACCCGGTTTCTCCGTGTGGGCGCAAGGTGAGTCCCTTGATATTCAACGTTTGCTTTATACCCCTGAGGGCCGGCCCCGCGTCGCTGTTCTTTCCATCGCCCATCTGGCGGACAGCGAGCGCATGTTTTTCGTTACCATTCTGCTTAACGCAGTGATGGCCTGGATGCGTAAACAATCCGGCACCTCCAGTTTGCGCGCCATTCTTTACATGGACGAGATCTTTGGATTTTTCCGCCGACAGCGAATCCTCCCTCAAAGCAACCGATGCTCACTTTGCTGAAGCAGGCGCGGGCTTATGGACTGGGCGTAGTCTTGGCAGCGGAGCCGGTCGATCTCGACTACAAGGGACTTGCCAATACCGGTACCTGGCTGATTGGAGCGCCTGCAAACCGATCGCGACAAGGCGCGGGTGCTGGATGGTCTGGAGAGCGCTAGCCAAGGAGCCGGTGAAGGATTCGCGCGCGCGGGAATGATCAGCTGCTTTCCGGCCTGGGCAAGCGGGTTTTCTGATGCTACCACAGCGTACATCGGGGTCTCCCGCTGTTATTCCAGTCGCGCTGGGCCATGTCTTTTGCGCGGATACCCCTGACCATGAGCCAGATCAAACTTCTGACCGGATCTGTGCACCCGTCCCCACTTTCCACTACAGAACCGGCGGTATTCAGGGATACCGCAAATCGCAATTCGACTGACAGCATGAACTCCACGCCGTCTGAAATGGATACGTCCCGGTCGGCACCGCTCGCGTCACGCCCCAAGTTACCACCCGGGGTGGAAGAAGTTTTTGCGCCCGCGTCATCCGAAGCTTCGCCGATCACTTATCGACCGCTTATCTTTGCTGAGGTTCGCCTGCACTTTGCGGTAATGCCAGATCCAGAATCGATTGCTGGCAGACTATGCAATTCATGCATCCGGTCGTTGAATACCGTGATGAATTCGCTTGGAACCAGGCTGATCAGTCAGCTGACCGAACTGGCGGCCTTTGATCGCCAACCCCTCGCCGGGGCAGAGTTTTGCCGCAGTGCCCGACGCCAGCGTGCGACCGGCCCAGATCAAGACACAAGGGAAAAATCTGCTGGCGTATATATATCGGGAAATCACCCTTGAACGAAAACCTGTCCCGAAGTAAAACTTTCATCAACGCTTGATGAAACAGAAGGCGACTTCAAAGCCCGAATTGCCCTGGCGTTGCGTGAAGCGCGATGATCAGATAGAAAGATGCGCAAAAGGTATTCAAGACGCTTAACCGCCCTGCAGGAGCAGGTACGTAAAGCCAAGTCGGGTTGAAAAATCGAGGATCAATACGGCAGCAGAAGATGACCACCGCGATTTCTTTCGGCGCTACCTTGCTGGGTGCGCTTTTTGGGGCGTAAAGCTGTCCCGCCGGCACTCTGGGCCGGGCAACCACCACCATGCGCGGCGCCCCGCGCGCTGCTAAAAAGCGCGACATCGATGAGGCGTCGGAGTCCCTGGCCGCAGTGGAAAGTCGCTATGACACTGGAAACGGAACTGGAATCGGAACTGCAACGCATTCAGGATGAGTTTGATATCGATCAGGTGCGGATAGAAACCATCCACATCCGTCCGCGCAAGACCGACATTTCAGTCACTGATTGGGCTGGCATGGATGCTTGAATGATGGGGTTTTGAGCGCCCCGTTGGTTCTGGGATCATAAAAGGGGTCAGGTCTCAACTCCGGACATTCGGATTGTATGGAGTTGAGACCTGACCACTACAGATTTGTCATAAAAGGGGTCAGGTCTCAACTCCGGACATTCGGATTGTATGGAGTTGAGACCTGACCACTACAAACTGTAGGGGGCAGTTTTACTGATCTTTTGTATAGAATTTGGCATCCAACCTCACGGGTAGGCAAGACAAAGGGTTACTGTTGTGGTTGTTAACATGGGTTGGATTTAACCCATTTGTTTTCTTAGCTCATTTGAGATCAGCAGCTCTGTGTACGGTCTGAGTAGGAGAGGCGTTCGGATTGCTAATATCATCGCTTAACAAGGTGAACCAGTGTGATGCCTGGCCGGGGCACCTGTTCACGCTGTTATTGCAGGGAGAACTGCCATTGCCCTATCAAGTACTTGCAGACACCGTCCTGCTTCTCCATTTCGGAGTTGTCATATTCGTGGTTCTGGGGCTCCCGGTTATTCTTATTGGCAACAGGATCGGTTGGCTCTGGGTCAATAACCTGTGGTGGCGTTTAGCTCATCTGGCGACGATTGCCGTTGTTGTCCTGCAGGCCTGGATTTGGGCCGCTACTGCTCCCTGACGAAAAGTGAGACCTCTTTGCGGGTGCAGGCGGAGTCAGGGTGGCTACGAACGGGCTTTACCATCCCGAGCACTGGGTGCAGCGTATCCTCTATATTGATGGGCCAATCTGGGGTTTTGCTGTGGTTTACACCGGCTTTGCGCTGTTGGTTGGTTGGACATGGTGGCGTTTTCCGCCGAGTCTGGGCAAAAGAAAGAAGTGCAAAACCTGACCCCTACAGATTTTACAAATTGACGGTTTATTCAAAGCGTTATGCAATTCTGCCTGAACTTCATTGACAAGCGTCACGTGACGCGCTACAGTTGATCACATGATCAAATCCTTCGCTGATAAAAAAACTCAAGAACTGTACTCCAAAGGTACGTCAAAGAAGTTTCCTGCGGATGTCGCATCGAGAGCCGCCAGAAAGCTTGAATACGTTAACCTGGCTGAACAGCTGGAGGACTTGAAAGTGCCGCCCGGCAATCGCCTTCACCCACTATCGGGAAACAGGCTGGGGCAGTATGCAATTTCAATTAATGATCAGTGGCGTATTTGCTTTCGTTTTGAAGATGGCGATGCGTACGAGGTCGAAGTGTGTGACTACCACTAAAGAAAGGTGATGAACATGGCTATTCCTAACACTACCGGTATGCAGCGCAAGCCAACTCATCCTGGTGAAATGCTCAGAGAGGATTTTTTGCCGGACTATGACCTGACGGTTGCAGGGCTGGCTGAGTCTCTGGGTGTCTCTCGTCAATCAGTTAATGAGCTGTTGCGAGAACGACGTGCTGTCAGCCCCGAAATGGCGCTGCGACTTGCCCGTTTATTTGGCAACTCTCCTGAATTTTGGCTGAATGCGCAGCGCGCTGTTGATCTGTGGACGGTGGCTCAGTCGGTCAAAGAGGAAGTTGATCGGATTAAACCGTTACAAGCTGCATAACCAAGACATGCACCGGATGCCAACTCTCCGCTTCGCTGCGGTTTTGTCATCGGTGATGGCCAACGTTAGGCATTTCGCATGGCTACTCTTTCCGTTGAGAAGCAAATCGCCGCACTGCGACCCACAACGGGCTATGCGGCACATTTTCACAATTGGCTGCTGCTCATTGCAACATTGGGCATCATTGCAGCGATCGTTTTCGGGCACCCGGTGCCGTTGATGTTTGCTCTTTTCTTTGGCGCGATCGGCCTCTTTGAACGCCATGCTGGATCGAACATTGTGGCCGCAATTTCTGCATACGATGCGGGAGAGCCAGTGAGTTGCTGAAGTCATAAAAGGGGTCAGGTCTCAACTCCAGACATTCGGGTTGTATAGAGTTGAGACCTGACCCCTACAGATTGCCCCTGCAGATTTTGCTTCAGCACCTTGACACAGACTAAATAGGGTATATACTAAAATTAATATGTGGAAAATATTCGAACATAAACGTGTTGATAAGGCCTTGTCTTCCGCGCCGCTAGAGGTTCTGCAACGTTATGAGAAGTGGAAGGATATTGTAAAGATCTCAGGTCCACAAGGATTGAAGATGATTCGGGGGTTTCACGATGAGGCATTGTCCGGCAATTGGAAGGGTTTTCGATCCTCCCGTTTGAATATCCAGTATCGGGTGATTTATAGGGTGCAAAAAGACCAAGTATTGGTAGAGGTTGAACGGGTGACGCCCCACGACTATCGGAGGTGATGAATGAGTGAATATCGAAAAGCGATCAAAAGAATTGATGTTTCGTCTGGTGACTCGGTTCGTATATTGCGGGAATTGCAGGAAATGAGTCAGAACGATTTAGCTTCGCTGACAGGTATTCCGCAATCAACAATATCAGCCATCGAAAATGGTCGTGTACGCCTTGGTGTTGATCGCGCCAAAGTGTTAGCCAAAGCATTGCGCTGTCATCCAGCTGTGCTGGTTTTTCCTGGCTGGGATGTAGAGCAAGAATCTGCAGCATAACCATTAATTACACGTGACCAGTTACGCTGGCGCGTGAATATGGGCGTTATGAATACTAAAAATAGGAATCAGGATAACGGAGCCCAGGGTATCCCGGGGACATAATATACCGATGAAGAGAATATCGGTTTTATGTTCCCCACTTGTTTCATTAATACCAACATTAACGACAGAGTCGCGGGTCACGGCCCCACCCGCCGCGTCAAAATCGAAAGAGGGTTAACGACAGCAATAATAAAAGATCACACTTGACCAGGCAGCGATTAGGACCTAAAGCATAACCATAATATGGATCAATATGAAAACTAAATGATGGTGCTAATCATGAAAACTTTATTAGCAAATTGCTCCGCAAGCATCTCCGAACTCAAGAAGAATCCCAGTGCCCTGATCGATCAGGCAGAAGGGGAACCCATAGCTATTCTCAACCACAACCGGCCCACCGCATATCTTATTCCGGCTGAAACATATGAACAGCTGATGGAGAAACTCGAAGACTATCAGTTAGGTGTGATTGTAAGAGAGAGGCAAAACGAAAAAATCTCTGCCATTGAAGTGAATATTGATGAGTTATAAATACAACCTCAAATTCCTGCCAACAGCTTTTAAGGAGTGGAACAAACTCGATGGCTCCATTCAGTCACAGCTCAAAAAGAAATTAAGAGAACGTCTCCAGGAACCCCATGTGCCGGCAAGTCAGCTTTCGGGTTTTGTCAGTCATTACAAAATAAAATTAAGGGCAAGTGGATACCGTCTCGTTTATGAAGTAAACGATGAAGAAATATGTGTTTTGGTGATAGCAGTTGGCAGAAGAGATAAGAAGAAGTTTATAAGCAAGCCTTTTATCCCCCCTACCGCTTCTCCACCTTGTTCATCAGCGCCAGTAGCAACCCCAGGGTGATAAAGGCTCCGGGTGGCAGGATCATTAATATGACCGGCTGATAGCCAGCGCCGAAAATCGAGAAACCAAGAAACTCACCGGCGCCGAACAGTTCACGAATGCCGCCCAGGATAAAGAGAACCAGGGTAAAACCGGCCCCCATGCCAAGGCCGTCGGCAACCGCATGACTGACCGGATGTTTTGAAGCAAAGGCTTCAGCGCGCCCCAGAATCAGGCAGTTGCAGACAATCAGGGGGATGAAAATCCCTAACGCCTGAAACAGATCGTAGGCATAAGCCTCCATCACCAGTTGAACGACGGTGACAAAGGAGGCGATAATCAGGATAAAACAGGGAATCCTGACCTTGGCAGGGATCAGATGGCGGAAGAGGGCAACGACGGCGTTGGAACAAACCAGCACAAAGGCCGTTGCCAACCCCATGCCGAGGCCGTTTTCTGCACTGGTGGTAACCGCCAGCACCGGACATAATCCCAGCAGCAGTTTAAAGACCGCATTTTCTTTCCAGATGCCGCGGTTGAAATCAGTTGCCAGGCTCATTGGTTACTCCCTGTGCGATGATTTTATCTTCATGCTCACGGTATAGTTCCAGGCCGGTTCGCACCGCCCCGACCACCGCCCGGGCAGAGATGGTGGCACCGGTCAGCTGGTCGAACTCACCCCCGTCTTTTTTGACCCGCCAATCATTACTGTCAAGGGCCTTATCGACAAACAGCGCCTTGTACCAGGGCTCACTGATTTTATCTCCGAGCCCCGGAGTCTCAGCGTGGGTAAGAATTTCGATAGCATGGACACTGTGATCGGGGCGGATACCGACCATCACCGCAATGTTGCCACTGTAGCCATCAGGTGCCACAACCCGAAAGGCGGTGCCGACCAGTTGCTCCTCTTTTCGTCCCCGGTAAAAAACCGTTTCGACTTCTCTTCCTTGACGATCACTGCCGGTGACGATGGTCGTGGTGTCGCTGTCGGGACTGTTATCAAATTCCGGCAGTACAGCGCTCAAGGCCCGCAGCATCTGCAGGCGACGCTGTTCGGCAATCGGTTCGCGGGTCATGCTTTCAACCGCAGCGAGAATACCGCCGGCGATAGCGGCAATCAGGGTCAGGGCAATGATCAGGCGCGAAAATTCCTTCACTGCAGCCCTCCACGGTCATGGTGGTGATCGCCATAAATTTCCGCTCTGGTATAGCGATCGATCAGCGGGGTGGCTGCATTCATCAGCAAAATGGCGAAAGAAACCCCTTCCGGGTAGCCGCCGAACAGACGGATCAGCACAGTCAGTAGACCGCAACCGCAGCCGAAAATCAGCATTCCCCTTGCGGTAATGGGGGAAGTGACCATATCGGTGGCCATGAAAAAGACGCCCAG
Organism: Deltaproteobacteria bacterium; assembly: GCA_018399135.1. Lineage (GTDB taxonomy): Bacteria > Desulfobacterota > Desulfuromonadia > Desulfuromonadales > Geopsychrobacteraceae > Pelovirga. The sequence goes on from JAGYPB010000005.1 coordinate 60,378, forward strand.
CATCAGACCCCCGGTCAGCAGGTGGAACAGCGGGCTGGGGTAGCGGGTCGGGTCAATCAGCCAGAAGATGCCGGCCATAACGATGACACTGCCGATAAAGCTGACCGGAATGTGCCAGGTAATGACCCTCTTGAAAATGAGAAAGAGGCCTCCCAGCAGCAGTACCAGTGCCGATACCTCTCCTAAGCTGCCTGCCATCAGTCCGTAAAAATAGCGGTCAAAGCCACTGGTAGCCATCTCGGGCAGCTGGCCAGTGAGCATCACTGCCGACTTCATTTCACCTAAGGGGGTAGCACTGCTGAGCGCATCAAACCCCATACTTAAGGGCGCCGGTGCCGTCCAGCTGGTCATCTGAATGGGGAAAGAAATAAGCAGGACAACGCGGGCCACCAGGGCCGGGTTGAAAGGATTATAGCCAAGACCCCCAAAGATCATTTTACCGATGATAATAGCGATAGCAGCGCCCAGCAAGGCCATCCACCAAGGGCTGGAGGGCGGCAGGTTGAGTGCCAGCAGGATTCCGGTCAGGGCGGCCGATCCATCACCGATGGAAACCGGTTGCTTCATCAGTTTGCAGCACAACGCCTCACAGGCAACGCACCCGAGGGTGCAGATCAATAGCACCTTAAGTGCCGGCAGCCCGAAAAATATGACCGCAACAGCAACTGCCGGCAATAGGGCATAGATCACCAGCCGCATGATTTTGTCGGTGGTGACGCCACTGTGGATATGAGGTGATGAGGAAATATACAGGGCTTTGTCCACGTCAATGTTTCCTTTTGTGTTCCATAATCGCCCCCTTGATTTCACGAATCGATTGAACCAGCGGCAGGGTGGCCGGACACTGGTAGGTACAACAACCGCATTCTATGCAGTCAAGTGCGTTGTAGGAGTCTGCTCTTTCTATCAGTCCAAGCCGCGCACAGAGGGCAATGACCGTCGGCTGTAGATGGATCGGACACACCTTGACGCACTGACCACAGCGTATACAGGGGCCAGGCTTTTTAATTGAGACATCCTGGTGACGTAGAACCAACAGCCCGGAGGTGCCACGAATAACGGGCACCTCCAGGGAAATCTGTGAATTGCCCATCATTGGTCCACCCAGAATAATCTTACCCGGGTCATCACTAAAACCACCACACTGCTCAATCAGATGAGAGAGGGGAGTGCCGATGACGGCCCTGAGATTTTGAGGGTTGCGAACTCCAGTCCCGGTCACCGTTGTAATCCGTTCTATCAGGGGCCGACCCTGACGCACAGCAGTGCTGACGGCTGCTGCGGTGCCGACATTCTGGACGACGGCGCCACAATCCATCGGTAACTTGCCACTGGGTACCTGGCGGCCGGTAATCGCTTCGATCAGCTGCTTTTCGGCACCTTGCGGGTATTTTACCGGCAGCGGTTGAACTTCGATCGGTGTTTTCAAGCACAGCTTGCGCATGGCGTCGATGGCATCGGGTTTATTGTTTTCGATGGCGAGAATCACCTGGTTAACTCCAAGAATTTGGCGCAGGATGAGAATGCCATCGACAATTTTAGAGCCTTCTTCCAGCATCAGGCGATGGTCGCCGGTGAGGTAAGGCTCGCATTCCACCCCGTTGATAATCAGGGTGTCGATCCGGCGATCCGGTGGCGGTGATAATTTTATATGGGTCGGAAAGGTAGCACCGCCAAGGCCAACTATGCCGGCTTGTTGCAACAACTGACGTAACTCGTCGGGGTTCAGGCTGTCGGGGTCGTATCCCTGTAACCCTTTATGCCAGCGCTCATCGCCATCGGGGCGGATAACGACGGCGGGCAAAGGGCGACCAACAGGATGGAGGCGCGGTTCAATAGCGATCACTTCGCCCGAGGTCGGGGCGTGGATCGGAACCGACACCGGGCCTACGGCCGTTCCGATCTGCTCCCCTTTGGCAACCTGTTGACCAACCGTGACACAACAGGCTGCCGGCGCGCCGATATGCTGCAGCATGGGAACAATCAGCTCGTTCGGCAACGAGCAGTTAACAAGTGCCTTGGTGGCCGTAGTTGCCTTGTTGTCGAGGGGATGAATCCCGCCCGGGAATGTAGGTAGCTTCATGATATGACACTTTTTTGGTTGTTAAAGCCAGCCGAGCCTTAACCTGCGGGAACCGTTTCATCCGAGCCAGGTTTTTCTGCACTATTATTGTCAACCAGATCGCGAATACACTTCATCGGACATTTGGCAATGGCCAGGGCCGCATTGTCTGCCTGAGCATAATTGACCCGGGCAAGAAGGTTGTCGATGGTATAAGCCTCCGGGACGGTTTTTTTACAGATGTTGCAACCGATACAGCCGACCTGACAGTATTTTCGCACCTCGGCCCCTTTGTCGTGGCTGTTGCACAACACGTGGGTGGTAACCGTTTTGGGTGCCATGATCATCACCTGGCGTGGACAGGCTTTGAGGCACTGCTCACAGCCGGTACATTTGTCGCGGTCAATAACAGCGAGATGCTCCGGGGTCATAGTGATTGCCCCAAAAAGGCAGGCGCGTACGCAGGAACCGAGACCAAGGCAGCCACCGGGGCAGGATTTGGGGCCACCGGCCAGCTTTTGCGCGGCATTGCAGTCTTCCAGCCCCAGATAATGATACTTCTGCCGGGCCAGATTGTCCCCGCCTTGACAGATCACTACAGCGACCGCCGGCTCTTTAACCTTGATCTTGATTCCCAGAATATCTGCCAGCGCTTCTGCTGTCTGCTGTCCGCCCGGCGGGCACAGATTCGGAGCCAGTCGTCCTTCGGCCACTGCCCGGGCGTAGCCGGAACAGCCTGGTTCGCCACAGGCCCCGCAGTTGACACCCGGCAATGCGGCCAGAATGGCCGCTTCCCTGGGGTCCACCTCTACGGCAAACTTTTTGGCGGCAATCCCGAGAGCGGTAGCGGCGACCAGGCCGATGCCACCAAGACAGGCTACGGCTGCAAGCATCTTAAATATCCATAAAAAAGGGATTTCGTCATCATATTTTCACCAGTCCCGCAAAGCCCATAAACGCCAGCGACAGCAACCCGGCGGTAATCAGGGCAATAGCGGTACCGCGAAAAGCGTCAGGCACCGGACACAGATCGATGCGTTCACGCAGTCCGGCAAACAGCACCATGGCCAAGGTAAAACCGATTCCCGCACCAATGGCAAAAACCAGCGACTCAATAAACGAGTAGGAATTCTGGATGTTGAGAACAGCAACTCCGAGCACTGCGCAATTAGTAGTGATCAGCGGCAGAAAAATTCCCAGAGACTGATAGAGTACCGGGCTGGCTTTCTGGACAATCATCTCGACCAGTTGCACCAGTGAAGCGATGACCAGAATAAAAGCGATGGTTTGCAGATAGTCGAGGTTAAAAGGGGCGAGAATAAAGTATTGAATGAACCAGGTGACAACAGAAGCAACTGCCATGACAAAGATAACCGCCATCCCCATGCCGATGGAAGTCTCGACTTTTTTGGAAACCCCAAGAAATGGACAGATGCCTAAAAAGCGCGCCAGAACGAAGTTGTTGACGAAAACGGCACTGACAAGAATCAGGATGAGCGAAACCATAAGTGGTACTCCCGCAGATATGACAACCAAGACGGGATACTATCATGAGGGGAGACCCTTGTTTTGTCAAAGAGATTTAACCAAACACTGTTCGTAAGTATGCCTGGATTCAGGCTGAAGGATGGGCTTGTTTGCTGAAATAACGGCGTTCCGGTCGACCGACGGTTCCATACACCAGTTCGGCGGCCAACTCGTCGTGAGCCACCAGATATTCGAGATAACGTCTTGCTGTCGTGCGCCCGGCACCGATGGTTCCGGCAACTTCCTCAGCACTGAGTCCTTGTGGGTGAGGTTGAACAAAAACTGCCTGGATTTTTTTCAGGGTCAGGGCGTCAATTCCTTTCGGGAGGATCGGCTCGCCGGCGGTGGCGGACTTATAGGGATGCAGCAGGCGATCGACAGTGTGTTGATCCAGGGTCGCTTCAGCAGTTATCCGCAGACGGTAGTCACGGAACCGCTCAAGGGCTTCCTTGAAGCGCTGAAACATGACCGGTTTGAGAATATAGTCGAACACGCCGCCGTGGATAGCCTCCTGCAGGGGCTCCAGTTCTTTTGCTGCGGTAATAAGGATGACATCTGTGGCCTGGTGGCGGGCGCGCAGGTTCCAGAGAATCTCGGTACCTTTCCCTTCAGGAAAATACAGATCGAGCAGAATCAGATCCGGTTGCAGCAGAGCACTCATCTTTTCTGCATCTTCAAGAGTTCCGGCTATTCCGCAGACAGCGAATCCTTCAATTTTCTCGGCAAAATGCTGATGAATTTCAGCAATCTGGGGATCATCATCAACAATAAGAATTTGGAGCATCATCAATGCGTATCCTTTAGTTTTGGAATGAAAACACTGAACATGGCTCCCCCAAGATCACTATCGGAGATGGTGATCTGGCCAGCCAGAGCGGTCAGCGCCAATTTAACCAAATACAAACCCTGACCCCTGTCAGTGCTTTTTGTCGTGTATCCTCTGACAAAAATATCATCCGTCAGTGCGGCCGGTACGCCACTACCGGAGTCCTCTATTTCAAAAACCAGATCATTGCCGATATCGGTCATGGTCAGCCTGACCCGGGGTGGGCGGGTGTGGTTAAGGGCTGCATCGAAGGCATTGTCGATCAGGTTGCCAAGAATGGTAATGGTTTTTTCCCGATTGAGGGAAGCAGGAACATCAATCAACTGACTTTCCGGGTCGATCATGAAATCGATGTGCAGTTCCTTGGCGTGGTTGTATTTACCGATCAGAAATGCGGCCAGAATCGGATGTGGAACCGCTCGCGCCAGAAAGGCGATCAGCCCCTGATAGCCGGCGGATTCTTTGCTGATCAGCTCCAGAGCTTTCTGTGCGTGTCCGACCTGAATCAGCCCGGCAATGGTGTGTAGTTTGTTGGAGTATTCGTGGGTTTGAGCCCGCAGCATCTGTGAGTACTCCTTGACTTGGGAAAGCTGCCTGGCCAGGGTATCGATTTCATCTTTGCTTCTGAAGCTGGCCACCGCCCCGCAGATTTCTCCATGCTCTACCATGGGTACCGTATTGATAATCAGGGCTTTATCATTAACAACCAACTCCTGGTCAACCCGTTGCTCGCCACCGCCGAGGATCAGGCTCAGCTTCGCGCCCGGCAGAACGTCACGAATATGTTGTCCAAGAACCTCCTCTCTGTCTCTTTTTCCAAGAATTTCGATGGCTTGTTGGTTGACGACGGATACTTCGGAATTGCGATCAATGGCAACAATCCCTTCCCGGATCGATTGGATAATGGTATTGCGTTCGGTAAACAGATGTGCGATCTGTTCCGGCTCCAGATTAAAGATTGCCTTTTTGAAACGGCGAGAAATGGTGATGGCGCCAAGGATTCCCAGAATAATCAGGAGGCTGACCATGCCGACGGCACGCAGACGATGCACTAGGACTATGTTTTCAACATCATCCAGAAGGTAACCGACCGACACAATGCCGATGATCTCACCGCTGTGATCAACAATTGGGGCTTTACCCCGGATGGAAGGCCCGAGGGTGCCGACTGCGCGAGAAATATAGAATTCACCCAGTTCTAAGGCACGCTTATTGTCTCCGCCGACCATCTCCTTGCCGAGACGATCAGGAAGCGGGTGTGAGTAGCGGATGCTGTCCCGGTCGCCGATCACAATAAATTCCGCCCCTGATTCCTGTCGTAGATTTTCTGCCAGCGCTTGCAAAACGCCGTCCGGATCAGAGGCACTCACCAGATCTTTTACCTGAGGCAGCCGGGCAACCATTCTGGCGGCTTGCAGTGCTCGTTTACCAATTTCCTCTTCCAGGACGTTGCCGATAATCACGGCGTGCAGGCCACCGACAATCAGGGTCAGGGGCAACACCAGCAGACACACCAGTAGAATCATTCGACTTTGCAGGCTGGAAAAAAGTTGGGACAGGCGCAGCTGCATGATGGTGTTATTGCTCCTGGGCTTTTGGGTTTGAAAATGGTTTGGCTTTGAGATGAACAGGCCGGCCTGCCGAAAAAACGAAGGATCGTTTAAGTTGACATTGTTGCATGAACAAAATGAACAGAATAGCCCTTATAAAACAAAAAAATCTTATGGCGGAATTCTTTACAAGCTGTGTTCGCAGACTACAATGAGCATATAAAAAATCAAACAGTGTTTTTTGGTGGGTTGCGGCATTGTCCGTAGCCCTTGTATCCCTGCGTGTAAAGGAGAAGGTTATGAAGTATTTCAAAGTTCTGGCTCTGGTATGTGCATTTTTGTTCATTCAACAGTCGGCCATGGCGTTCGAGCCGCGCAACGTGCTCTGTATCGCGCCTTCCGACCCGGGCGGCGGCTGGGATTTTACCTGCCGTAATATGGCACCGATTCTTTCTGATCTGGATCTGGTGAAGGGCCGTATCCGTACCCAGAACATGCCGGGTGCCGGTGGTGGAGTGGCTTACGCCCATGTGGTCGGTCAGCAAAAGGGTAACGCCAATCTACTGGTAGCTGCATCGACGGCGACGACAACCCGCCTGGCCCAGAAGATGTTCATGGGCTTTGGTGCTGATGATGTCCGCTGGCTCGCGGCCCTGGGTGCCGATTATGGTATCGTTGCCGTATCCCCCAAAAGTCGCTTCCAGACCCTGGATGATCTGGTCGCAGCCCTTAAAGAAAATCCCGCCGGGATGAGTTTTGTCGGGGGCTCTGCTGTTGGTGGTTGGGATCATCTGAAAATGCTGATGCTGGCCGACGCCGCTGGTGTTCAGGATCTTAAATCAGTCCGTTACACCAGTTTCAGCAGTGGTGGCCCGGCAATTATCGAGATCATGGGTGGTCGTGCCGATGTCTTTACCGGCGACGTCAGTGAGACATTGACGCAACTGGAAGCCGGTAGCCTCAAGGTGCTCGCGGTTCTCGGTGATGATCGTCTGGGCGGAGTCTTGGCCGATGTCCCGACAGCGAAGGAGCTTGGTTATGATGTCATCGGTGCTAACTGGCGTGGTTTTTATATCCCTGTGGGCGTGTCTGATGAGCAATATGCCTACTGGAGTGATGCCATGAAAAAGCTGGTGGTATCCGAGAAGTTCAAAATCCTGCGTGAGCAGAACGGACTTGCCGCTTTTGAGCGCACTGGAGCGGAAATGGATGAGTTTGTTCTGAATCAGGTCAAATCGCTGGAAAAACTGTTTGCCCGTATGGGGCAATAATCTGACTTGTTGATATATCGGATCCGCCTTTTTGGCGGATCCGGTAACTGCTTGATACGAGAAGAGAGCGGAGTCATGAGCGATCGTATTGTTGCTGTTATGCTGCTGGTACTGGCGTTACTGTTCGGCCTTCAGGCCTGGGCTTATGTGCCGATCGGATTTACCGACCATTTGGGCGCACGGGTTTTCCCTCTGGCTGTTGCCCTGTTTATGTTGCCCTTGACCCTGGTTCTGTTCTTCGGACGGCATGTGGCTGGAGTATGGCCAAGTGCACGAGCCTGGCGAGTGGTTTTTCTGGCCCTTTCGGTGCTGGTGGTTTACGCATTGGTCATCGAATATGTCGGATTTATCATCGCAACAATGGGTGTTTTTATTGTTTACGGGATTCTCTACGGTGCCCGCTGGTGGAAAACTGTCATTACCGGAATCATCGCCGCCATTGTCCTTTATGCCCTTTTCGTCTTGGCTCTGGATATGTATCTCCCCCTCGGGTCGCTTTTTGAGGAGTTGTTCTGATGGATGCTTTTCACTCTCTTATGCAGGGGTTTTCCGGTGCGTTGATTCCCATCAACCTGCTGGTGGTGTTTCTCGGGGTTACGGCGGGCACGGTGATCGGCATGCTCCCCGGCATCGGCCCGATTAACGGGATCGCCATTTTGATTCCGATTACTTTCGCCTTGGGCATCGATCCTACGTCGATGCTGATTCTGTTTGCCGGAATTTATTATGGTGCCCAGTATGGTAATTCCATCAGCACCATTTTGCTGAATGTGCCGGGGACACCATCGTCCGTTGCCACCGCTCTGGATGGTCACCCCATGGCCAAAAGCGGGCGTGCCGGCCCGGCTCTGGCTATCTCCGCGATTGCGTCCTTTATCGGTGGAACCGTTGCCATTATTGGTTTAATGTTTTTAGCCCCGGTGCTGTCTAAATGGGCGATTCGCTTTGGTCCGGCGGAATATTTTGTGTTGATTCTGTTTACCTTTACCATGCTGTCTGCCCTGTCTGGAAAGCAGTTTATCAAAGGCCTGCTGGCCACCGGCATCGGTTTGATGCTTGCGACCATCGGTATTGATGGCGGAACCGGGATTCCCCGCTATACTTTTGGACACTTGGCCTTTTATGATGGTCTCGATTTTGCCGTAGTCACCATTGGTCTGTTTGCTATTTCCGAAGTGTTCCTGCTGATTGAGCAGACTCAGGGTGTCGGTGATGTGAATACCAGGTTGGGCCGGGTGATGGTCACGGCAAAGGAGTTTGTCTCCTGCTGGTGGGGGATGATCCGTTCCGCCGTTGTCGGTTTTTTTATTGGGGTGTTGCCCGGAGCCGGAGCAACCATCGCCAGTTTTATGGCCTATGCCACTGAGCAACGTTTGACCGATAAGGAAGGTACCTTCGGGACGGGGGATATCCGCGCGGTGGCAGCACCGGAATCTGCCAATAATGCCGCTGTGTCAGGTGCGCTGATTCCGATGCTGACCCTAGGGGTGCCCGGAAGCGGCACTACGGCGGTTATCCTTGGTGCATTACTGGCTTTGAATCTTAATCCCGGACCACTGTTTATTGTTCAGCATGGTGACATGTTCTGGACCTTGATTGCATCCATGTATATCGGTAACGTCATGTTGCTGGTACTCAACCTTCCCCTGGTCGGTCTGTTCGTCAAGGTCCTGCTGATTCCCCGCTACATCCTGGTGCCGGGAGTGGCGATGATCAGTTACGGTGCCATCTACGCGGCCAGCAGTTCGATCACGGATTTGATGCTGATGACCGGTTTCGGCCTGCTCGGCTACCTGATGCGTAAAACCGATTTTCCGTTGGCTCCGGTGATTTTGGCACTGGTTCTCGGGCCGATGATGGAGACCAGTCTGCGCCGCGCCCTGTCGTTGTCTAACGGCGATTGGGGAGTGTTGTTTGCCTCACCGCTGGTGCTGGTACTATGGGGGCTGGTCGCCGTATCAGCATTTGTCCCGCTTTTTCGTACCTTGCGCCGGGCGCGTCGGTATAACGATAGTGAGCAGCATTAGCAGGCACAGGAATAGATTCTTTGAATTGTAACAAAAAAGAGGCTATCCGCATCAAGCTTGTGGATAGCCTCTTTGCACAGGTGTTGTCATCACCAATCGGAGCAGGCACAAGAGAAATTGATGTTTTAGCCTTTGCCGCAGGCTTCTAGAAACAGCTGGAGGAGGTCGGATCTGTTGGCTTTGATGTTGCCAGACAGAAAGTCGGACAGGCCCGGACACTAGCAACCTTTCCAGCCCTTGAGAAAAATCCCTCACTGTTTTTACAGATACCGTCTGCCGCATCGGTGGTTCGACCCTGATCTGCTTTGCCTTTAACGTTGCAGGTTGCGGATTGGACTCGTCAGGCCTGCTGAGCGTTGATCTTCTCGGTCAATAGCGGTATCAGCTGTTTCAGGTCGCAGACGGCGAGAACGTCGGCAACTTCGCCGATAGGAGCATCCTTGTCGGTGTTGATGGCAATCACAAAGTCCGATTTTTTCATTCCTGCCAGGTGCTGGATTGCCCCGGAAATACCGCAGGCAATGTACAGTTTGGGTGCCACGGTTTGACCAGTGGTTCCGACCTGGCGACTGTGGTCAGTCCAGTCGGCATCAACAACCGGACGACTGGCGGCATATTCCCCTTTCAGTGCTTTTGCCAGATTGGCAACCATCTCCAGATTTTCCGCTTTGCCGATCCCTCTGCCGGCACTGACAATCACCTTGGCTTTGGACAGGTCGACACCTCCGGCTGCCGCTGCTTCGTAACCCTGAAAATCGATATCACCGGCGCCGGTCACCGGTAAATCAATCACCTCGGGTGTTGCCGAGATCGATTGGGTTGGAGTAAATGCCCCTGCCTGCAGGGTAACGACAGTTTTTTCCGTTTCAGCTTTCATCCGCCGCTGCAGCTTAGCGTTGCAGACCGGCACGATCAAGTGCCCTTCCTGCACATCGACCACTTCGGAAAACTGGGTTGCGTCCAGTGCCAGGGCAACCCGCGGCGCGAGATCCCAGCCGTAAGAAGAGTGGGGGAAGGCAATCAGTTGCGGCTGCTCCCTGGCAATCACCTCCAATAGTAATTGCTTGTGCACCGCTGGATTGAACTCGCCGGCCTGGGCCGCATCAGCCAGATAGAGGCGGCCATCAAATTGGGGGAGGTTCTGTTTGTTGCCGACCAGAAACATGACCGCTTGAGCATCCATCCGTACGGTAAATTCAATCAACTCAGCGCTGGTGCCGAGGAGTTTGCCCTCTCTATATTCTGCTACCAATAGTATTTTCATGGTCATCTCCTATACCAGAACTGTGGTTTTTTCTTTGAGGATCCGCATCAGCCGCTCGGCCAGTTCAGACGCATCACCTTCGAGAATCAGTCCACTGCCGCGCTTTTCCGGAAACGCCATGCTGATGGTTTTCTGCTGTGGATCAGCCGGGTTCAAGTCGCCTACAGGGATCGTCAACAACTCTTTCTTTTTAGCTTTCATGATATTGGGCAAAGTCGGGTAGCGTGGCGTATTCAGGCCGAGTTGACAGGTGACCAATGCGGGGGCGGTACAGCTGACCAGAGCCCGCGCGCCCCCTTCAAGCTCACGTTTGGCGGAAATCGTTCCATCAGTATAGCTGAATTCTACCAGGGTGGTCAGACTCGGGATGCCGAGCATTTCCGCGACCAGTACGCCAACCTGGGCACTGCCGCGATCCTGCGATTGCATCCCGGCAAAAATCAGATCAAATTGATGCTGTCGGGCAAAGGTGGCGATCAGAGAGGCGATGGTGTGTGGATCGTGCAAATGGCTGTGATCATCAGCAACCTGTACCCCGCGATCCGCCCCCATGGCGAGGGCTTTTTTGATCATTTCTTTGGTACGATCAGGGCCGATGCTGAGAACGGTCAGGTCGGCGTCCCCGAGCTGTTCTTTCAGTTGCACCGCCTGTTCAACGGCAAATTCATCGTATTCGTTCATTCTCCAGGCAAGATCAGCCTGATCGTACCAGGTGCCGGCAGCGTCGATCTTGAAACGCGATTCCATGTCAGGAATCTGTTTGATGCAGACCAGAATGTTCATTCAATCCTCCTATGGCAATGTATCCGGCAGTCGTTGGTTATTTTGGCACAAAGTCAGCCGTCTGCGGGGTAGCCTGGGTCAAGCGTGTCAGCAGAAGTTCCGCCAGATCCTGTGCTTGCAGTTGCTGTTCCAGGCCAACTCCTTTGATGCCGTCTTCGAACATGCTCAGACAGAAAGGACAGCTCGAGATCAGGGTCGGTGTCCGGGTGTCGGCCGCCATGGCGACCCTCTTTTCACTGATCCGGGTGCCGAGATTTTCCTCAGCGAGAATACGACCGCCACCGGCGCCGCAACAAAAAGACTCAGCCTCATGCTTTGCCATTTCGATGATCCGGGCACCGGCGGCATGTAACAGGGTGCGCGGTGACTGATAGATCCCATTGTGGCGGCCAAGGTAACAGGAGTCATGATAAGTGCAGGCGAAGCTTTCGGCGCGCAGTGACAACTGACCTTGCTCAAGAAGCTGAGCCAGATAATCGGTGTAATGGGTGACCGGAAGGTCAAGGCCAAAGGTGCGATAGTCCTTGTTCAGAGTATTATAGCAGTGCGGGCAGCTAGTGACGATCTGAGCGGCGCCGCTGGCTTTGATCTGCTCGATGTTTTCCTGGGCCAGGGTTTGGTAAAGATATTCATTCCCCATTTTGCGCATCGGCTCGCCACAACATTTTTCCTGTTTGCCGAGAATCGCAACCCGGATTCCCGCAGCTGCGCAGAGCGTGACAAAGGCTTTGGCAACAGCCTGGTTGCGTTGATCAAAAGCGGCGTAGCAGCCGACAAAGTAGAGGATATCGGCTGGTGCATCACCGGCCATGATTACGGGCAGATCCTGCGCCCAGTTGCCACGGTCAGCAAAGGTCAAGCCCAACGGGTTGCCGTTGACTTCCGTGTGTTCCATGGCGGTCATTACCTCATGGCCGGGGAATTCCCCCTCCATCAGCACCAGGTTGCGTCGCACCTCAACAATTTTTCGCACATGTTCAATGCTTGCCGGGCAACTCTCCTGACAGGCCAGACAGGTGGTGCAGGCCCAGAGGACATCCCGTTCGAGAGTCTCCGGCAGATTCGCCTGTTGGTCGTGAAAGGCCATTGCGCCGATTTGTTGCACCAGCTTCATCGGTGACAGAGGCTTGTCCGTTGCCCACGCCGGACAGCGATCCTGGCAGCGCTTACAGCTGGTGCAGGCATCCGCGTCATAGATATCCTTCCAGGTCAGCTGTTGCACCTGGGCTGCGCCGAAGCTTTCAGCATCTTCGTTTTCCAGGTCAATGAGCGGCAGTAACCCTTTCGGTCCGAGGTCAACAAGAAAATAGTTGACGCCGGTGGTGAACAGATGCCGTAATTTGGTCAGGGGAATGAGGGCGATAAAGACGATGGCCAACAGCAGATGCAGCCACCAGATGTAGGAATGCAAGGCGCGCAGGGTTGATTCTTCCAATCCCGTCAGACCTTTTGCGAACACCAGACCGACCGGAGACCAGAGGGCGAGAGAAGTCCCCATTTCAGTGACAGCCATGCGAGCGCCCTCAATGACAAAGCCGGTGATCAGGACGACTAACAGCAGGGCGTGGATCAGCCAGTCTTCCGTTTTGCTTTCGAGCCCCGCAGGGCGAATCAGGGCACGACGAAACAACAAGCCAAGTAGCATGACAATAGCAATCAACCCGGCCAGATCGAGAATCAGCGAGAAGAACAGATAAAAAGACCCGGTCAGGAAACGATAATCGAAGAACAGATCAGTAAAGTCGGCCTGGATGAAAATCAGCAGGGTGCCGATGAACAATAGTAGAAAGCCCCAGAAGAACAGTGCATGGGCCGTACCCGGCAAGCGTTCTCGCATGACTTTTGTTTGTAGCAGAATGCCGCGGATCATGTGCCCCAGGCGCGTCGGCCACCGATCAAAGCGGTTTAAGGGTTGCCCCTGGCGGTAAGTCTTGACGCGCTGCGCAAACTGATAACAAAGGAAAACCACAGCAGCTGCTGCCAACAGGTACATGGGGAGCAAAACGCCGAGGCTCTGACCGATATTCCAGTAGATTTCGCGTGTGTATTCCATGATCCTCCCGGCTGATCGGTCATGTTGAGTAGCAAAAGAAGCATGATGGCAGTACATTAAGCTGGATATAAATTACTACATATACTATGCTTAACGTAAAGGTCAACTAAAAAAATAACAGCATTCTATCTATTTAAAACCGATGGAACATCCTGTAATTTATATACTCGTCCTGGATTGACAGATCAATACGGCAATGTTAATTAATATAAAAAATTAACGTAAAGGTTATGGCTATGAATCAAATCAACAAACAATCGGTGCAGATTGGTGAGCTGGCACGCACATTGGGGGTCACGACACGAACGATCCGCTATTACGAGGAAATCGGTCTGATGGGATCGCCCGAACGGATGGGGGGCGGCATCCGTACCTACAACCGGGATGATACATTGCGTCTGAAGTTTATTCTTAAACTCAAAGAGCTGGGCATTTCATTGAATGAAATGCAGGAACTGGCAAAGAACTTTGATGTCAACCAGCAGGATTTTCATACCATTACCCCGAAACTGCTGGAAATGCTCGATTTCCATATTAACAAAGTCGATAAAAAAATGGAGAGTCTGGCCTCTTTACGTTCTGAAATTGTCGCATATCGAACCCGGATTGTTGATATTCTCAATGGCCGTGTGGCGGTGGTGAAATAACAATGATAGCATTCGAATTTACCACAGATATTGAAATCCGTTTTGCCGATATTGATGCCTATGGTCATGTCAACAATGCGATCTTTTTTACCTATCTGGAAACTGCCCGGATCAAGCTGTTTCAGCAATATTTTGGTGGTTTTCTCGATACCTCTTTAACTTTTCTTGTGGTGCGCGCCGAGTGTGATTACCGGCTTCCAGTAACCTTGAACGATCGACTGCAGATTACCATCCAAATTGAGCAGCTCAGGCATTCGAGTTTCACCTTCAGTTACCGCCTGCATAATGGCGAAGGCAAGGACTATGCGACCGCCGGAACCGTCATGGTGTGTTACGACCCGGTAGCCAGTCGACCGGTTGCTATTCCCGCTGAAATACGCGAAATCTTTGCTCAAACAGCGCCTTCTTCAGCACAGAAATAAAACACCAAGGAGAGAGACCGTGTCAGTTTCAGAGAAAACAACCTACAAGGTAGCCGCAATGCAACCGATCTCCCGAGATTGCCTGGTGTGCGGCACTGAGAATGCGCTGGGAGTCAAGGCACATTTTTACGAAACGGAATCCAAAGAACTGATTGCGCTCTTTACCTTACGCAATCAGCATCAGAGTTATCCCGGCATAGCCCACGGGGGCATCTCGGCCACGGTACTTGATGAAGTGATCGGGCGGGCAATTATGATCGATCACGACCATCAGACTTTCGGCATGACACTTGATCTGCAGGTGCGCTACCGCAAACCGGTCCCCCTGGATGTTGAACTCAAGGTCGTGGGGCGTATCAATGCGGATAAGGGACGATTGTTTGAAGGCAGTGGGGAACTCTATCTGCCTGATGGTTCGGTTGCCGTTGAGGCCCATGGTAAATACATGAAGCGTCGCATCGATCAGATTACCGATGCTGATTTTACTGAGACCTCGTGGGTGGTTCCGGAGGGGGAGTCACCGGCAAGGATTGTTATCTAGGGAAGAGACCCGCAGAGATTTAAGGCAGCACCTTGTTCCAGCGATCAATCGTTACCTGCTCAAATAGTCCGGCTTTGGCATAGGGGTCGTTTGCAGCAAAGCTTTCTGCGGCACTGGGATCGGCCAGATCGAGAATAACCACCGAGCCGCACATCTGTTCCTTCTCATCAAGTAGCGGGCCGGCAGCAAACAATTGATCACCGAAACCTTTCAGGTATTCAACATGAGCTGGACGGTTTTCCTGCCGCACATTTAGGTGATCTTTTTTGTCGGTACAGCGGAAGACAAAGAGCATGGTGGCCTCCAATGATTTCAAATGTAAATGGCTATGCGAGAGCTGAGACTAGCATAACTACGGAGGAAAAGAGAGATGATTTATATGAGGATAGTCTCCTTGATTACATTGACAATGCTGATGGTCGCTTGTTCCGGCGAAGGAACTCCGGACACTGCTGTGGAAGACACTGAAACAATGACCTATTATGCCCAGTTTCGTGATCCGCAACATAACCGGGTGGTTATTTTCGTTTTCAAAGAGGGCATAAGCACACAGGAAGTAAAAAGCCATTCTAAAAGCCTGGCACACAAAGAAGATCGATTGTTGGCAGTTTATTATTATCCGGAAGGAGGTATCGGCTTGCCGCCGACGCGTCTTTCACGGTCAGGCAACATTATCAGAGCCAATGACCTGATGTACGATGATGCCGAAATACCCCCCTGGCATTATGCTTTCTTACGCCCTTTTACAGGAGAACCGCGCTTTATTAAATGTCTCGAAGCTCCTGCGGACGTTCTTTGCCGGCAGAATTGATAATGCCGAATGTGCAATTCATTGAACCACCTCTTGTCTATTTCAGCAGAATCTTCGGGTCAAAACCAATTCTCACTCCGCCCCAGTGACGGCCACTGATGTGGATCGGCAGCGCTAGATCGCTGAGGATTTCGCCGGTGTCGCGCATATAGGTCTGGAGCAGAAAGCTATCTGTATTGCGCGCACCCCGCAACCCGGTCGGGTCGTTAAACAGGCGCTTGTCGCGACTGTTCAGCGTATCAAGCTCAGGGTCACCGGTGAGGGGTTTGGTAAAGTTACTATTGTGAGTCGGGCCGTATCCGTTGACATCAACACAGATGGCATAAATTCCGGAACCAACAAGCTTCAATGTCATATCACAAAGGGGCTGGAGACGTTGTGCAAAAATCTGATCATAACTGGTTCTGTATTTGAGCGGATTGGTATTGGGAATCTGCTGATAAGCTGTGTCGAAGATATTGGTACCCGACTTTGCAAGCTGACCGATTTGTTCGGTGGCCTGATCACGAAATTCTCTCCCAATTTTAAGAATCTCTTCAAAGGCCCCTTCGCCGGTGATAAATCTGGATACCAGCTCCTGCAGCTTTTCGCTGGTTTCTTGCAGGTTCACCGCCACTTCGCGCGACGTTTCTGTTCGTTCGGCTACCACCATACTTAGTTCGTTGATGTTCTCTACCTGTTCATGGGTCTGCATTGTCGCCGCGGATATTTCTTCGACCGACGCAGTTATACGTGTCAGCAGGTCATGATTTTCTTCAAAATCTCTGATCAGTTTTTCATAATTGTCACAGGCGGTGCGTGAAGCGTTCATGGTCTGGCCCGCAGCCTGATTGATGGAGTTGGACTCCGAAAGGGCCTTGTCGATACTGGTCAGCATGTCTGTGATCTGGGTGGCAATTTGTTCACTGGCCTGATTTGCCTGTTCAGCGAGCTTTTTTACCTCACTGGCAACAACGGAAAATCCCTTGCCTGCCTGACCGGCGCGCGCTGCTTCAACGGCTGCGTTAAGGGAAAGCAGGCCGGTTTGAAATGATATTCCCTGAATCGTGGAAATGATCTTGCGAATATCTCGTGACTTGTCACCCATCTGTTGGATCGACTGGTCATGTTGATGGATCTGATCCAGCATGGTTTCCATGTTCCGGTTTACGGACAAGAGTTCATTCATGGCCTGACGGGCCGAAT
Source organism: Deltaproteobacteria bacterium (assembly GCA_018399135.1). GTDB lineage: Bacteria > Desulfobacterota > Desulfuromonadia > Desulfuromonadales > Geopsychrobacteraceae > Pelovirga. The sequence continues at coordinate 77,347 of JAGYPB010000005.1, forward strand.
CGACGTTATCCGAAGTGGAGGAAGCAATGTGTTGGGTGCTGTCTGAAATGGTATTGAGTGTTTCTGTTGCAACTTGACTGTTACCGAAAACAAGACGTGACAGTTCCCCCTGGCTGTTGGCCTTGCTTGATGCCTCCTTGGCCTGACTGACAACCGTGGCTGAACCGACAGCTGTATTGATCCCCATTTTACGTAAACTCAATACCGTTTGTTTCAGCTGATCAAGAAAACAGTTGTAATTGGTCGCAAGGTCGCGGAATTCATCATGGGTTTCTGCTTTGAGCTGGTTGGTCAAGTTGATATCACCAGACGTCATTGCTGCCAGCTGCTGATTCAATTTGCGTACCGGCCGTACAACCAGATAGAGAAGAAAGAGGAGGGATCCGATCATCGCTGCTATGGAAAAACCGATAACTGCGATGGTTTGCCACAAGGTGCGATCGGCAATAATCTCAATCTGCTCCCGGGTTGGGACAACAGAGTCGCCAACCAGTTCCCGCAGACTGTCAATGTTCAGATAGACGACGGCCAGCAGGATCATCTGCAGAAAAATCAACAGACCGATGTTGCCGGCCAGCTTGAGAGTCAGATTGAAGAAAAATTGTTTTTCAAGCCAGACGTACAGAGAGCGTAACCAGGACATAACGAAACCTCATTTAAAATGCGAGCGGACATTGGTTGTTTTGATGAACCGATCAATTATCTGACGAACACTGATCTTCCACCTTCAGGCAATGATCAGCGGAAGGTTCATGCTCATCAGAATCAATCACATCAAAACAATCAAACAGCGTTCTGTCTTTGTGTGAAACATCATGTTTAAGGGACTGATCTGATTTTGTCAATAAAATAATGAGGATTCTACAATGGTTTTTTGCTAACAATGAAAAATTGAGCCGATATAAACTCAATACCCTGTCACCCATTACAAGCTATAGCGAAAACTTATGAGTCACAGGATGCTGGGGAATGGGGTAAAAAAGATCCCAGGAGGTTTTTCTCTTTAGGGGTTCTACTTCAAACTAAATAATTGATGGTGTCGCAAAAACTCACCAACTGCTACGCTGCTGCCATTGTCTCACCGCTTCGGCGTACGAAAGTACGACTCATTGCTCCACAATGGCACGCCTTATATTTGGCGCTTTTTGCTTAGCCATCCAACCTGATGCTTTTTTGTGAGTATCTGTTCAGCACAGGATCCGAAGGCCCTGCACAAGTATAGAGCTGAATAGTTACTTTTGCGAAAGCATCAAAAATGACCAGAATTAATACCAGTGGGCGGTTCAGAGGCTGAGAATCGGGGCCTTAATCTGCCGAGATTTCAGCCTGCTTTAATGTAGCTTGTCAGTTGTTTAATGAGGAATTCTTTTTCCTGAATGGCGGCCTTGACCAGGTCACCAATGGATACCAGCCCCAGCAATGAGCCATTCACCATGACAGGGAGATGGCGGGTGCATTTTTCCGTCATCAATGACATGCTTTCATCGACCGAATTTTCCGGATGCACATAATGAACCTGCTTTTCCATGATGTTTTTGACCAGGGTGCTTTTTGAAAAGACCCCCTTCAGGATAACTTTTCTAGCATAATCCCGTTCAGACAGCAGTCCGACAACATCGTCCTGGTCATCGATCACCAGCAGGGCCCCGGCATTTTTTTCAGCGAGTCTGGTCAGCGCCGCAAAAACCGTTTCATTCTGGTTGATGGTAAACACCTCCGACCCTTTTTCCTGCAGTATGTCTTTAATTGTTTTCATGAACACAACCCCTTTCAACGTCTTTGGGTGATTTTTCAGAAGAGAGAAGGAGCCTTCAAGATGCTCCATAGTGGTTTTTTTTGAAGTTTACCGTTTTTGTAGCCTAAGTCAAAGCAGAACTTCAAGGATACGCTATACTTAGCGGTGATCAGACCGCTTTTGCTCTGTTGATACATGAAAGCAATGAAATGGATGGTATGTCATGCTCAAGGATTGGCGGATGTAAAATGCAAAATAAATACAGTATTTTGTTGATTGGTATCCTTCTGCTTCTTCTGCCCGGTGGTTGTAAACAACAACAATCTGACGACCGGCTGATGCTTTCCGGTGAAACAATGGGGACCACCTGGTCGGTGGTGGTGCGCCCTGCTGCCGCTGTCAACCCGGCGGAACTCAAACAGCAGTTACAGCAGCAGCTCGACCATATCACTGCGCTGATGTCGACCTACGATCCGGACTCGGAAATCTCCCGCTTTAACCGCCAGGCGACAACCGACTGGTTTGGCCTCAGCGATGATACCTTTGCCGTGGTTGAACTGGCGCAGATGGTCAGCGCCCAGACCGGCGGAACCTTTGACATCAGTGTCGGCCCGCTGGTGGATCTTTGGGGCTTCGGAGCGCCACAACCTGCACAGACTCTACCCGCTGCTGATCAGTTGAAGCAGGTGCTGGCTGGTGTCGGGTATGAACATCTGCGCCTGCGCCCCAACCCGCCCGCTATCAGCAAGCTGGTTTCCGCGCTGCGTATCGATCTGTCGGCCATCGCCAAGGGGTATGCCGTTGATATTCTGGCGCAACATCTGGATCAACAGCAGATTGTAAATTATCTGGTAGAAATCGGTGGTGAGATGAAGATGTCAGGCTATCGGTATGATGGTACCCCCTGGCGCGTCGCCATTGAAAAGCCATTGGAGGGGATCCGCATGGTAGAGACGGTTTTTCCACTGACTGATATCGCTCTGGCGACCTCCGGTAACTACCGCAACTTTTACGAAGAGGGCGGTCAGCGTTACGGCCATACCATTGACCCGGTCAGCGGCCGACCGATTCGCCACAAGCTCGCGTCGGTTACTGTGCTTGACCCTTCCTGCGCCCGCGCCGACGCTTTGGCGACCGCGTTGATGGTGATGGGTGAGGAACCTGGTACAGAGTTCAGTGAAGAGCACAACATTGCTGTGTATTTCCTGATCCACGAAAAAACCGGGCTGGTCAGTTACCGCAGCCCGGCTTTTCATGCTCTGCTGGAAAAGGCAAAACCATGAAGACTTATTTGCTCGGGTTGGTTTTTTCCTGCCTGCCTTTGTCATATTAGGGTAGTTTAGCTCCTGAAAGGGAAGGGTGGTTATGGTCATTACCCGGATCCTGCCCAACGACTCAAGCTGTTGCCGTATATTATCATCCAAACCCGCCATCCGTTTATAATCAATACCATTCACTTTTAGCGGCTTGCGCGGAAATACACTCGTATCCTCCCATTTCAAATTCACGGCAAATCCATGGCCGCATCGCGTAGATCGTACAACTCATGGTCTGTCTGTCCAGGGCCGCACACCAACCATCTTCTAGCCGTGCCATGCTCTTCTCGCCCCGCGTATCTAGCGCAATAAATTTATCAGGTACTTCAGTATCGTTAAAGA
>JAGYPB010000050.1 GCA_018399135.1 Deltaproteobacteria bacterium
ACGCAAGCTTTACAAAGAAAACCGTTATTGTGGGCAATCGCCCGCAAGGGTTGGGCGAGTTTCCACTGGGGCAGGGTGTTGGTGGAAAAGCGCTGATGAAACAGGGCAAAGGAGATCTCGAAGTCGGGATCCTGCAGATCGGGAAACAGGGTTTCGATGTAGGTCGGCATCACCAGCCCTTTGTAGCTGATCAGGGTGCGTGAAAAGCTGGGGATGTAAAAGTGCGGATCGGCGCTGAACTGTTTTTCAGCCTCCTTGCGCGTCAGGTAGAGCAGGGCATCAAAGCGGCGGGTGGCAATCAGCGCTGCCGGTACGACAAAAACCTGGAAAATCTGCGGCAATCTGGAAAGCGCGTATTCACCGAGGGCATCGGTGTTGACCGGAACTTCGCGGGTGAAGAGGATCTGCAGGTCATTGTTGCTGCACAGTTTGTCAAATGCCGGCAGCTGTTTTTTGGGGTCACGGGTGAATATCACTGCCACTGCAAACTGCTCCGGCAGAGAGATCTCCTGTTCTTCCGCCACCTTGCTGAGAAACCCGACGGGCATGGAACAGAGCAGACCGGAACCGTCACCGGTTTTTCCATCAGCGGCAATGGCACCGCGATGCATCATACGTTTTAACGCCTTGATCGAGTCTTTCAGGAGTTGATGGCTGGGCCGATTGTCGACCTGGGCCAGCAGGCCGAAGCCACAGTTGTCACGGAACTTTTCTGCTGGATTCATAAAAAGTTTATCCTTTACTGATATGGTGCAAGTCGCATCGCGTGCGATGACTGATCGTTGCTTTAAGTGTGGACGCAAGGGGAAAACTAATGCAAAAATCGTGCACAATGCCTGGAAAGATGCAGAAGTCAGTAGCCTCCGGCAGGGAGCCGGATCAGCGCCATCGATCCGGCATTGGTACTGCCGAAACATTACGCAGTTTACTTCAGTGTGTGTTATAAAAACAGCAATTTGAAAATTATCATATGATGACCACAAGAGGAGACACATTTATGAGTAAGTCGCAGCGGGTGTCGACGGGTTTTGGCGAACTGGATGATATTCTTGACGGTTTGCGCATTGGCGACAATGTCGTTCTTAAAGTCGAGTCGATTGACGATTACCGCTATTTCGTTCAGCCCTTTGTCGAGCAGGCTCTGCGTGATGGCCGCACCATTAACTACATGCGCTTCGGCGATCATTTGCCATTGCTTGCCGAGTCGTCCCTGATCAAGGTTCATGAGATCGATCCCAAAGAAGGCTTTGAGCCCTTTGCCGGTCAGGTTTATCAGATCATTACCGAGCAGGGAAAAGAAGCTTTCTACGTTTTTGACTGTCTTTCCGAACTGCTCTCCGCCTGGGCCACCGATCATATGATTGGTAATTTTTTTCGTGTTACCTGTCCCTATCTGTTTGATCTGGATACGGTCGCTTATTTTGCCTTGATTCGCAGCCGTCATGCTTTCCGTACAGTTGAACAGATTCGCAACACTACTCAGGTGCTGATCGATGTGTTCAACCACGAAGACCATTTTCACATCCAGCCGCTTAAGGTCTGGCAGCGGCGGTCACCGACCATGTTTCTGCCGCATCACAAAATCGGTGAACGTTTTATTCCCTTGACCAACAGTTTTGAATCGACGCGGCTCTACAAGTCGTTGGCGGAGCGTACCGCTAACGGTGGGCGGCGCCAGATTGATCACTGGCACCGGCTGTTTATAGACGCAGAAGATCTGTGTCGCGATAATGGTTCCGGTTATGATCGCGACAATATGGTGCGCCACCTCTGTCGCCATGTCCTTGCCCGCGAAGATCGGATGCTGGAACTGGCGCGCGAATACTTCACTCTGCCGGATCTGCTCGATATCAAGTCACGCATCATCGGTACCGGTTTTATCGGCGGCAAGGCTGTCGGTATGCTGCTGGCTCACAACATTCTGCGGCGTGATGAGAGTTTTGATTGGGATCATCACCTTGAAAAGCACGACTCCTACTATGTCGGTTCCAATGTTTATTATTCCTATATTGTCCACAATAATCTCTGGTATTTGTTCATGCAGCAAAAGGGTGAAGGGGGCTATTTCAGTGTTGCCGCCGAGCTGCGGGAGAAGATGCTTGCGGGCAGCTTCCCTGACGAAATTCGTGAAGAATTTCAGCAGATGCTCGAATATTACGGTCAGTATCCGATCATTGTCCGCTCCAGCTCTCTGTTGGAAGATGGCTTCGGCAATGCTTTTGCGGGTAAGTACGACAGCTTTTTCTGTGTCAATCAGGGTAGTCCGGAAGAGCGCCTAGAAGCGCTGGAAAATGCTATCCGCAAGGTGTTTGCCAGTTCCATGAGTGAGGACGCCCTGACCTATCGACTGCAACGTGGCCTCGATAAAAAAGATGAGCAGATGGCACTGTTGATTCAGCGCGTGTCCGGTTCTTATCGCAAGCACTACTATATGCCGGAACTGGCCGGCGTCGGCGTTTCTTACAATACCTTTGTCTGGGATAAGGAGATGGATCCCCAGGCCGGTATGTTACGTCTGGTGGTTGGTATGGGAACCCGGGCCGTTGATCGTTCCGAAGTTGATTATCCGCGTGTTGTCGCCCTTGATGCGCCGACCCGGCGTCAGCATAAGGGTTTTGAGGATGTCCGCAAGTTCTCTCAGCACGATATCGATCTGCTCAACATCAACGACAACAGCCTGCAGACCTTGTCCCTGTATAATCTCGCCCAGGAGGATCTTGGCCTTCCCTGGGATCTCTATGCCGTGCGTGATGAAGATACCATCAGGCTGCTGAAGGATCGTGGCCGCAAGGTTTCTAATGTCTGGATGTTGACTTTTGATGATTTTCTTGAACAGAGTGATTTTGCTCCGGTGATGCGGCGACTGCTCAAAACCATCGAAAAGGCCTATAACTATCCGGTAGATGTGGAATTTACCGCTAACTTTACCGCTGATCGTACAGTCAAGATCGACGTGGTGCAATGTCGCCCGCTGCAGACCCGCGGTGCTGAGTCGACCCTTGAAATCCCACAGGATATCGTTGATGAGAAAGTGCTGATCCGTTCAACGGGAAATTTTATGGGAGGGAATGTCTCCCATGCGCTGGACTGGATTGTCTGGATTGAGCCGTCTGAATATCTGCGCCTGCCGTTGACGGAAAAGCATGAAGTAGCCCGGTTGATCGGACGCCTTAACCGGCGCATTGCCGGTCGCGAAAAAGGGGGACGAACCATGCTCATCGGCCCTGGGCGCTGGGGTACAACGACCCCCTCCCTTGGTGTGCCGATTTCTTTTTCCGAAATCAGTAACCTGACCGCCCTGGTAGAAGTGGCATTTCCGTCCGGTGGATTAATGCCGGAATTATCCTTCGGCTCCCATTTTTTTCAGGATCTGGTTGAAGCCGATATCTTTTATCTGGCTCTGTTCCCCGAACACCAGGGATGTACCTTCAACCGTTCCTGGCTGCAGGATCGCCCCAATACGCTGGATGGACTGATTCCCTCCAGCGGTCACTACAAGTCAGTGGTCAAGGTCTGTCGCGTGCCGGAGACCGGCGTGCGTCTGATGGCCGACGTGGTGTCGCAGGAGCTGATATGTTTTGAGGGGTTGGAGGAGTAGTGTAAGGAGTGGGGAGTAGGTAATCACGAAAAAGCCCGGCCTTGGAGCCGGGCTTTTAGCTGTATTCTATCTTCTATCTTCTATCTTCTGAATTCTGACCTTTACACCAGTCCCATCGCCAGCATCGCTCTGGCGACCTTGGTAAAGCCGGCGATATTGGCACCGAGAACATAATTGCCCGGAGCACCATATTCTTCTGCGGTTTCAAAGCAATCATTGTGGATGTTCTGCATGATTTCCTGCAGGCGATCCTCGGTGTGTTCGAAGGTCCAGGAGTCGCGGCAGGCGTTCTGCTGCATTTCCAGGGCGCTGGTGGCAACCCCGCCGGCGTTGGCGGCTTTGCCGGGGCCGTAGGCAATGCCGGCCTCCTGGAAAATCTTGATGCCTTCCGGTGTGGTCGGCATGTTAGCACCTTCACCAACAGCAATACAGCCGTTTTTCACCAGGGTTTTGGCATCCTTGCCGTTAATCTCGTTTTCCGTCGCGCTAGGCAGGGCAACCTGGCAGGGAACATCCCAGATGCTCCCCTGTTCAATGTAGCGTGCATGTTTGTGATAGCTGGTGTAGTCCTTGATACGACGACGCTCGATTTCCTTGAGTTGCTGTACCAGATCCAGATCGATCCCCTTTTCATCGATAATGTAACCGTTGGAATCGGAGCAGGCAACCACCTTGCCACCAAGCTGATGGATTTTTTCAATGGCATAGATGGCAACGTTGCCGCTGCCCGAGACGACACAGGTTTTGCCGTCAAAGTTGTCTTTGCGCGCCTTGAGCATTTCATCAACGAAGAAAACGGTGCCGTAGCCCGTGGCTTCAGTGCGTACCAGAGATCCTCCCCAGTTGAGTCCTTTGCCAGTCAGTACGCCTGCTTCCCAACGGTTGTTAAGGCGCTTGTATTGGCCGAACATGTAGCCGATTTCGCGTCCGCCGACACCGATGTCGCCGGCAGGTATGTCGGTGTGCTCGCCGATGTGGCGTTGCAGCTCGGTCATGAAGCTCTGGCAGAAGCGCATGATTTCACCATCGGTCTTGCCTTTGGGGTCAAAATCGGAACCGCCTTTGCCACCGCCAATCGGCATGCCGGTCAGAGCATTTTTGAAAATCTGCTCAAAGCCGAGGAACTTGATGATGCCGAGATAAACCGAAGGGTGAAAACGTAGACCGCCCTTGTAAGGGCCGAGGGCACTGTTGAATTGAACACGGAAGCCGCGGTTGATCTGGACGCGTCCGTGGGTGTCCATCCAGGGTACCCGGAAAATAATCTGACGTTCCGGTTCGCAGATGCGCTCGATAATCTTGTGGTGGGCAAAGCCGGGGTTTTTGACCAGAACCGGGCCGAGGGATTCAAGAACCTCTCGAACAGCCTGGTGAAATTCCACTTCGCCAGGGTTGCGAGCCAGAACTTCCTGATAAATTGGTTCAATTTTTTCGTCAAGCTGTGCCATCATGATCGTACCTCCTTGTATGAAATGATGAAAAAACAGGCATAAGTGTTGCTGACATCATAAAACGGGAAGCCCCCATTGGCTCGATGATGCCGGAGCGTTCAATCTAAGCAAAATAGGTGCCAGCCTGCCATTGTGCGTTTGCTGAGGGTGCTGGTAGGATTTAGTGTTAAGCCGAGTAAAAAAACACACTGTTTGAGTTTAATGTTACACTTTTTGTGGAAGTGGTCAGTCCGTCAGTGTTTACTGCAACTCGTGATTATCTGTATGCCCACAGACCTCAACCAGTAGCGCCAGATCAAAGAAGGTGAGGACAATTCCGGCATAGGCATTTGAGCCAATTTTATATGGAATGATCCGCAGCAGATATTCTTTACCATCTTTACTATGAACACGGTGGGCGCACTCGCGCTTGGGGTGTTGACAGTTGGTGATCAGAGCCTCGAGATCGATATCGATCAGGTTGTGGGCAATATCCGCGAGGGGACGTCCGATATCCTGTTTGATGATCCGGAAGATACTTGATGTTTCGGGAGTTATGCGGCGCACTTCGAGATTTTCATCAAGATAGATGGTAGGCATTTTGATAATGGAAATAAGATTGTCCAGATCATTGTTGCTCTCGGTTAGCTCCGTGATTTTTGCCTGATATTCAGCATTAACGGTATAGAGCTCTTCATTGACTGACTGGAGTTCTTCGTTAGTGCTTTGCAGCTCTTCATTGCTGGAGAGGAGTTCCTCGTTAGTCGCCTGGAGTTCTTCGTTGGATGTTTCAAGCTCTTCAACTGTTGCCTGCAGGCTTTCCTGAGAGAACTGCAGTTCCTGCTCCAGATCGATGATCCGCTCGGCTGTCGCCTTGCCGACATTATAGTCATTGTCCGGCCTGTTAGTCGGTCTGCTGCTATCCTCATCAATAAATACCGCCACCAAGGGTTCCATGCCTGCTTTGCTTGGAACAGGAGAGATTTTGACCCGGATCGGATGTTCGCCACCGTCATTGAGGCGAATATTGCTGTAACTGAGCTCTTTTTTTTCACGCAGTACTTTCTGGATTCCGGAGGTGACCGGGATCGAAAGTTCACGAATCAGCATCCGGCTGACGTCAGCCTGAATCTTGCCGGTTGGAATGCGTAGAAACCGCTGTGAATCACCGACAACGTGGATCAGATCGTGCGAGCCATTCACCAGCATGGCAAAAGGGATATAGTTTTCAGCGATAACGTTGAGAAATCGTTCCAGCAGACGATCATACATGTAGTCACGCATACCACCGCCGAAGGATACGGTTTTGCCGGAAGAGAACGTGGCTCGGCGGCTTAAATCAAATAATTCGCTGTGCCGGTGTTCATGAACCGGCAGGCGCTTCAAGCCCCGTGAGCGAAAAATCTTCCATTTCTTTTCCTGCAGTTCAAAAAATGTGTCGGCATCACCTACTGTTTCGCTGCTGCCGAGAAACAGAATGCCCTGAGGGTTCAGGGAAAAGTTGAACAGATCAAAGACTTTTTGTTGGCTGCTTTGCTGAAAATAGATCAGCAGGTTACGACAGCTGATCATGTCAATTTTGGTGAAGGGTGGGTCTTTGAGCAGATTGTGCTGGGCAAAAACAACCTGTTCGCGCAGGCTTCGGGCAACCTGGTAGCCATGATCTGTGGCCAGAAAGTATTTGTCGAGCAGCTCTCTTGGCAGATCTGCTACCACCGATTCAGGGTAGAGACCAACACTGGCGAACTGAATGGCATCCTTGTCCAGATCAGTGGCAAAGATTTTGATATCCTTGTTCATCCCGAGTTGTTTCAGGGTCTCTCTGAGGATAATTGCCAGGCTGTAGGCTTCCTCGCCGGTCGAACAACCGGCACTCCAGAGACGCACTTCTTCTTCCTGATGTTGTTTTAGCAGCTCAGTCAGATAGGCCGTTGAGAGGATGTGATAGGCCTCCGGATCTCGCATGAAACTGGTAACGCCGATGAGCAGTTCCTTGAACAACTGATCGACCTCTGAAGGAAAACGGTGACAATAGCGCACGTATTCTTCGAGGCTGTCGATATGATTGATACTGATACGGCGTTCAATCCGGCGGACGACGGATGAGGGTTTATATTGACTGAAATCAACAGTGTGGCGTTCACGCAGTAGCTGAAATAAACTGCCGAGGGCGTCTTCGTTATTGAGCAGGCCGTTCTGTGACGGGTCTGCCATTTTAATTGGGTGATTGGCATATTGAACCAGCTGGGTCGGAATCCGATCAGGCGACAGAACAAAATCATTCAGTTTGGCATTAATAGCACTGCGTGGCATGCCGTCAAATCCGGCGGTCTCGGGATCCTGGACGATAGTCAGGCCGGCCACTTCCTTGATCGCGCGCAAGCCACGGGTCCCGTCGCTGCCGGTGCCGGAGAGAATAACACCAATGGTCTTGCGCCCCTGGTCTTGGGCCAGAGCTGTTAAAAACAGATCGATCGGGTAGTTCATCCCGCGCTGAGCCGGGTCTTTCTCACTGAGAATCAGCTTGCCGCGATAGATTTTCATGTCCATTTTTGGCGGGATCAGATAGATGGCATTGGCCGCTACGGCCAGTCCATCCTTGGCCAGATAGACAGGGATGGATGTTTTTTTTGATAATATCTCGACCATCAGACTTTTATAATCGGGAGACAGATGCTGGACGATGACAAAGCCCATGCCGGTGTCAGGGGGGAGGTTACGCACCAGTGCTTCAATCGCTTCAAGTCCTCCAGCGGAGGCTCCAATTCCGACGATGTAGCTTGGCTCTACTGGTTTGCTGGTTTTCTTGTTGGTCATGATAGCTCTTTTCTGGTTAATGAAAGGGGCCGATCAGTCTGTTCCGGTTATCCATCAGGTTACAGCGATGACGGATCGTCCTGGCCAAAAAACTGAACCCTATACGTAACTATTCAGCGGTAGACCGTGCGCAGGATCGGGGTTCCTGTGGCAAGGGTGTTTGTCGCCATGGACGGCGACAACAAGCGGTCATGGATGACGAAAAGCGTCCCTTGACATAGGATCCCCGATCCTGTGCTGAACAGATACAAAAAAGGATGGGTTGTGTAATCACGAAAAGAGGTGAGAACATCAACCCTGGCGACCTTCGGGAACCAGCAGGGTAAGCTTCTGGCCAGGACGCAGAATATGCCCGCGTGTCAGATCATTCCACTGGCGGATCTGGTCGGTATTTACAGCAAAGCGACGACCAATCCCCCACAAGGTATCGCCGGGCTCAACCTGGTAGACCACCCTGGCTGTTGGTTGCGTTTTGCTAATAGGCTGAGAGGCCACACGACCGGACGGCTGCGAGACCAACAACACTTGCCCTGGACGGAGCATGTTACTCCACCCCAGACTGTTCCAGACGCGCAGTTTTTTCTCTGTCACCTCGAAACGCCTGGCGATCGACCAGAGGCTGTCACCCGACTGCACGATGTAGCTCTGTCGCTGACTACGCACATAGGCGTCCGCCAGAGACTCCACCGGGCGTTGGGTGAACCCTTCCCGCAACGGCAATATCAGGTCACGACCAACCTGAAGAGCCCGCGGATTGCTGATATTGTTCAGCGCGATAATATCATCAACCGGAATCTGATAACGCTTGGCCAACAACAGCAGGGTATCTCCGGACTTGATCTGATGGCGATGATAGCGAACACGCTGATCGGCAGGCAGGTTGGTATACAGCTGTTTAAACTGCTCTGCTGTTCCCACCGGCACCCGAACCTGATAATTTATCGCCCCCGGCGGCGTCGACCAGCGTTTCAGAGCCGGGTTAAGCTCTTTAATTTTCTGATAACTGGCCCCGCTTAATTCGGCGATGATCTCCAGATCGGTCTGGGTTTCAACCACCACCACTTCGTAATCGATAGGGTCTGCCAGTTCAAGGTCAGCAAATCCATAAGCTTCCGGATCGCTGACAAGATGCAGAGCTGCCAGCAACTTGGGGACGTATTCAACGGTTTCGGCTCGCAATACCTTGCCATCAGCCAGATCCCAGAAGTCGCGGCTGCCACTGGCACGAATCGCCTGGGAAACGCGCCCCGGTCCGGCATTATAAGCCGCAACAGCCAGATACCAGTCACCATCAAAACGTTTATGCAGATCTTTTAAAAATTGCGCGGCAGCACGGGTTGAGTGTTCAAGGTCAAGACGATCGTCCTGCCACCAGTCACTTGTCAACCCATACATCCGTCCAGTACTTTCAATAAATTGCCAAGGTCCGGCGGCATGGGCCCAGCTATAGGCCCGCACATTAAAACCGGACTCAATCATCGCCAGATAAGCCAGATCAAGGGGCACCCCCTCGCTGGCAAAGACCAGCTGCATCTTGGGGAGATAGCGTCCTGAACGTTGCAACCAGGCGATTAACGTCTGTTTTTGCCGTCCCTGATAACGATCAAGGAACGCCATCACCCGCGGATGATCACTCATCGGAAAATCACCCACATAGGGAAGCAACGGTTGCCGTTGGAGAAAATTGTCCAGAGATTCGGGTAAACCGTTGGAAAATTCGTGACCCGCAAGGACCGAATGCACCAAGAGCGGATCAGCGACGGGAGATTCGACCGCTATCACAGCAGATTCTGCTTCATCCTCTTGCAGTTCGACATCAGCGACAACGATTGGGTCAGGAGTCACGGAGCCAAGCTGACAGCTGCCCAGCAAGGGGGCAAGAAATAACAACACAAGCAGGTATCGATTCATCAACACATCACATCCTTTATTCAGCCATCCCTGGGTGAGGAAGCTGATTTGTTGGCAGCTTACAACTTGGGCTCATCAGTTTCGACAAAGGAATCAGTCAGCATTTCTTCGGGCCAGAAACGACGCTGCATCTCATTAAGCAACGGCCCAAAACTGCTGCGATCAATCGCGCATACCGGAACGGCATTAAAGCGCCGGCAAATATGAGGAAGCTCCTCTTTGGCCACCTGGTCAGTCTTGTTAAACACCAGCAGGCGCTTGCTGTTACCCAGATTCAGGTCATCAAGAATCTTATCTACCGCACGGATCTGCTGCTGATAGCCGGGGTTGGACAGATCAACCAGATGCAACAGCAGATCGGCATCTTCCAGTTCCTCGAGGGTCGCCTTGAAAGCACCAATCAAACTCTCGGGCAGATCGCGGATAAACCCGACCGTGTCAGTGATGATCACTTCGCGATCCAAAGGAAAACGCAAACGCCTGGTAGCCGTATCCAGGGTAGCAAACAACAGATTCTCGGTAAAAACATCACTTTGTGTCAACGCATTTAATAAAGTTGATTTACCGGCATTGGTGTAACCGACGATCGAGACGATCGGCAGCCCGGCACGAATCCTTTTTTGGCGGCGTTGAACGCGTCCACGCCCAAGCTCATCGAGTTGCTTCTCCAGGCGCCTGATTTTATCACGAATCCGCCGTCGATCAATTTCCAACTTGGTTTCACCAGGCCCACGGCCACCGATCCCCCCCATCAGACGTGACATGGCCGTACCTTTGCCGGTCAGGCGCGGCAGTATGTATTTAAGCTGCGCCAGTTCGACCTGAACTTTGCCGTCACGAGACTGAGCACGACGAGCAAAGATATCAAGGATTAACTGGGTACGATCGATGACCTTCATCTCGGTAATTTGTGAAATAGAGCGGATCTGGTTCGGACTTAAATCCTGATCGAAAACCAGCAGGGTAGCGCGCTGCTGCAATGCCCTGATGATGATTTCACGCAATTTTCCCGAACCCACCAGATAGCGCGGATTGAGCTGACGCGGGCGCTGAATGACCTGATCGATGACCACCAGGTTGGCAGTTCGAGCCAGCTCTTCGAGTTCCGCCATGGAAGCTTCCACCGCTTCGCGCCCGGTCTGGGCAACGGAGATCAGCAACGCTCGCTCACGACCGTCACTTAAATCGATGGTCTCTGCAACAAGCCCTTCCATCTCCTGATCAAGGGCCTGGATAAAGGCTGAAAAATCGAGTTTAAGGCGATAAAAATCGCTAAGATGAATGGTCTCGATCTGGGCTTTAGCGTCGGTGGGAAGCAGGTGTGCGTAAACCAATGAACCAGGCAGGCCATCATCACGCACGCCGATGGCGGCAATCAGATCAAGGCGTAACAGCTCAAGGTCAGTGATATCGTCCTGGTTAAGGGGTTCCTGCTTGAGGTGGGTATGGACACAACGCAAGCCGCGCAAGCCACTACGCCCAAGGCCAAAACGCGACAGATCGGGGATAAGAATCTCGCGATCATCGCCAACAATAATGTGATGGATAACCCCGGCACGGTCGATAATCAATCCGATCTGCCGTTCGATATCACGGGACAGTTCAGTAAGATAGCGTGCCAGATCGGCACTGATCAGCTCATTTACCGGAACCTTGCGCCGACAAATGCGCTCCAGCGCTTTGATCTGCCCGGCTTTCAGCCCGGTAGTTTTACCCTCAATCATCGCCGACAGCCAAAACGACCAAAGGCCCCGATCGGGGCCTTTGCAACAGAATCAGTGCAGCAGCCAGGCCTAACCGGCATTGAAGTTGAACCCGGCATCAACGTAATGGATCTCTCCTGTCACCCCGGAAGCGAGGTCAGAAAGCAGATAAAGAGTGGACTTACCAACATCTTCCTGAGTCACCAGTCTCTTTAACGGTGAACGCTCTTCTGCTACCCGCAGCTTTTCCTTGAAATTGGCGATACCAGAAGCTGCCAGGGTTCTAATCGGGCCGGCAGAAACGGCGTTGACGCGAATCCCCTTCTCACCCAATTCGGCCGCCAGATAACGCACTGACGATTCGAGCGCCGCTTTAGCAACGCCCATGACGTTATATTCAGGAACGGAACGCACGGAACCCAAATAGGTCATGGTAACAATGCTTCCCCCCGCCGTCATCGCCGGCAGGGCGCAACGGGTCATAGATATCAACGAGTAGGCACTGACATCAAGGGCCAGTCGGAAACCATCGCGGCTGGTCTGGCTGAAAGGATTTTTCAAGTCCTCGCGATTGGCATAGGCAACCGCGTGAACAACAAAATCGACAGTTCCCCAAGCCTGTTTCAGTTGATCAAAAACGGCAACCATCTCTTCTTCATTCTGTACATCGCAGGGGAGAATAATGGTTGAATCCAGACTCTCCGCCAGCGGCCGCACCCGCTTTTCCAGCGACTCATTCAGATAGGTAAAGGCCAGCTCGGCACCCGCAGCACGAAGCTGTCGGGCAATCCCCCAGGCAATACTTTTATCATTGGCAACACCAAAAATTACTCCACGTTTTCCAGCCATCAATCCCATATGCAAGTCTCCCGGAGGGTTAATTTATCCGATAAAATACAGGCGCTATTTTTAGCAAAAGAACCATCATAAGGCAAGGTATGATGCGATCGGCAGTTTACTTGTTTTTTTTTACCACGCCACTACCCTTCCAGACAAGGATTCGGCTAAACTGTTATCCACGCATTACTCCAACACATTTTCAAGGAGATTTTCCATGCCAAAAACCCTGTACGATAAACTCTGGGACGCCCATCTTGTCAGTCAGGATGACAACGGCACCAGCCTGCTCTATATCGACCGCCAACTGCTCCACGAAGTCACCTCGCCGCAGGCTTTCGAGGGGCTGCGGTTGGCTGGTCGTCAACCCTGGCGTACTGATGCCAACCTGGCGGTGCCCGACCACAACGTGCCGACCAAAGACCGTGCGGCCGGCATCAGTGACCCGATTTCGCGCCTACAGATCGAAACCCTGGAAAAGAACTGTAACGATTTTGGCATCACCCTGTTTGCCATGGATGATCCGCGTCAAGGGATCGTTCACGTCATTGGTCCGGAACAAGGCGCTACCCTGCCCGGCATGACCATCGTCTGCGGTGATTCTCACACCGCTACTCACGGTGCCTTTGGTGCGCTGGCCTTCGGTATTGGCACGTCGGAAGTCGAACATGTCCTGGCGACCCAATGCTTGATCCAGAAAAAATCCAAATCAATGTTGATTGATGTCAACGGCGAACTACCACCGGGCCTGACGGCCAAAGATATCGTCCTGGCGATTATCGGCCGCATCGGCACCGCCGGCGGCACCGGCTACACCATCGAATATGGCGGTTCCACCATCCGCAGCCTGTCGATGGAAGGGCGCATGACGATCTGCAATATGAGTATTGAGGCGGGAGCACGGGCCGGCCTGATCGCCGTTGATCAGACCACCATCGACTACATCAAGGGGCGCCCTTTTGCCCCCACCGGATCCCTGTGGGACCAGGCCGTCAGAGCCTGGCAGGAATTATGTAGCGATCCCGATGCCGAGTTTGATTACATCGTCCGCATCGATGCCCGCGATCTGCAACCTCAAATCAGTTGGGGCACCTCACCGGAAATGGTAGTGACAATCGACGCCTGTGTTCCCGATCCGCAGGATGAACCCGACCCGGTCAAACGTGAAGGAATGGTCAACGCCCTCACTTACATGGGCTTGGCTCCCGGTACGCCGATGACTGCTATCCATCCTGATATCGTCTTTATCGGCTCCTGTACCAATGGTCGCATTGAGGATCTGCGCGCCGTTGCCACCGTGGTCAAAGGGCGCAAGGTAGCCGACTCCATCAAACAGGCGCTGATCGTCCCCGGCTCAGGGCTGGTCAAGCAACAGGCAGAAGCCGAGGGGCTCGATAAGATCCTGATTAACGCCGGCTTTGAATGGCGCGAACCCGGCTGTTCCATGTGCCTCGCCATGAATAACGACCGCCTGAAACCGGGCGAACGTTGCGCATCGACCTCGAACCGTAACTTTGAGGGACGCCAGGGACAAGGAGGGCGCACCCATCTGGTCAGCCCCGCCATGGCGGCCGCTGCCGCCGTAACCGGTCATTTTATCGATGTTCGCCAACTGGAGGTGCTGGCATGAAACCTTTCACAACCCTTACCGGCATGGTTGCCCCCCTTGATCGCTCCAATATCGATACCGATGCAATCATTCCCAAGCAGTTTCTCAAATCGATCAAGCGGACCGGCTTCGGCCCCTTCCTGTTCGATGAGTGGCGCTATCTCGATCATGGCGAACCCGACATGGACTGCAGCAAGCGCCCGGTCAATCCTGATTTCGTTCTTAATCAACCACGCTACAGCGCGGCCCAGATCCTTTTAACCCGCGCCAACTTCGGTTGTGGATCATCACGTGAGCACGCTCCCTGGGCCCTCCTCGACTATGGGTTCAGGGCCATCATCGCCCCCAGCTACGCAGATATCTTTTATAACAACTGTTTCAAAAACGGTATTCTGCCCATCGTCCTGCCGAGTGAGAAGGTGGATCTACTGTTCCACGAGGTGGAAAATACTCTGGACTATCAACTGACGATCGATCTGGAACAGCAGACCATCACCACACCACAAGGAACAACCCATCATTTTGATATCGATCCATTTCGTCAACATTGCCTGCTGGGAGGGCTGGACGATATCGCGCTGACGCTGGAGAAAGTTTCGGCGATAAAGACCTTTGAAAAACGCCATCTGCAGCAGTCGCCGTGGTTATTCAGGGAATGACGTGAGAGTTTTTTCAAAGGAAGAGAAACGTGACCGAAAAAATGCGCAAATCGACAGGTGATGTTATAAAAGTTATTTTTCCGGCAGTCCTGCTGATCCTTTTCGGTTTCTGGCTGACCTACCAGTTCGTCAAACCGGCGCCACCAAGCCATATGCGCATGGCGACCGGCGCCCCATCGGGGGCTTATCACAAATTTGCCCAGCAGTATGTTGCCCCTCTTGCCGCTGAAGGGATCACCCTTGAGCTGGTGCCCAGCAACGGCACCCTTGACAATATCGCACTGCTCAGTCGGGGTGAAGTGGATATCGCCTTTGTGCAAAGTGGTGTCTTAGCCGATACCAGCGACAAGCAACTGTGGTCGTTGGGCAGTCTTTATCTGGAGCCGATCTGGGTGTTTGTCCGTGACAGCAGCGCCGTTCAGCTGTTCAGTGAATTTCAAGGTCTGCGCATCGCTGTCGGAGCCCCGGGCAGTGGCACCCGCCCTGTTGCCCTTGAACTGCTGGCGGCCAACGGTATTGATGCTGCCAATTCCCACCTGCTCGATATCGGCGGCGTTGAGGCAACACAAAAGTTAGTGAACGGTGAGCTCGATGCGGCGCTGTTCATTGCCTCGCCCCAGGCCGAAACCATCGGCCACCTGAACAAGACAGAGTCCATCAAACTGTTCAGCTTCCAACGTGCGGAAGCCTATACCCGTCTATTCCCTCACTTGTCGGCCGTGGTAATGCCGCAGGGCATCATCGACCTGAGCAAAAACCTGCCCGCGCAGAACGTGAATCTGCTGGCGGCAAGCGCCAACCTGGTTACCACGGAGGATTTCCATCCAGCCTTGATTGATCTGCTTCTGCAGATTGCCCGCCAGGTGCATGGCAGTGCCGGTTGGTTTTCAGCGAACGGCCAATTTCCTATTCCGGATTTTCTGGCCTTTCCCCTGCTGAAGGAAGCCAGCCGTTTCTATGAATACGGCCCGCCGTTTTTACAACGCTATCTGCCGTTCTGGGCGGCCACCCTCATCGATCGGCTCAAGGTGATGCTGCTGCCGTTGCTCGTGCTGCTCGTACCGCTATTCAAAACCCTGCCGCCCATTTACCGCTGGCGCATTCGTTCCCGCGTCTACTGCTGGTATCGGGATATTCTTGCGGTTGAAAAAGAGTTTCGCAAGGTGGGCAGGGCCACAGCGCAACTGGTAGCTGAGCTGGAAAGAGTCGATAATGAAGTCAAACAGATTGACGTACCCTTAAGTTATGCCGATGCCTTGTATGATCTGCGCCTGCATATTGAACTGGTGCGCGAAACCTTGCTGGATGGTCAAAAAATTGAACAAAAATAGTTCTGCAGCTTGATTTTTCTTTTTTGCAAAAAAATCAGTCCACCGTCAATGACCTTGAATCCTCTACCAGGATCATTGTCGCTTCAAGTAAAGGATGCAAACCATGCTCCCTGCTCCGTACCAGGATTTCTTAACTGCTGTCAACAAGACTCTGCCAAAAAAACAATTGACTACTGATCCGCTGAAGACGGTAACTTTCGGAACGGATGCCAGTTTTTATCGGCTGATTCCAAAAATCGTCGTCCATGTTGAAAACCAGGACGAGGTCCGATTGATCCTGCGCGAAGCCAATAAGAGAAAACTGCCGGTCACTTTCCGAGCCGCAGGTACCAGCCTGTCGGGGCAAGCGATCAGTGACAGTATTCTGGTGCAGCTGGGTAAAGGCTGGCAGGGCTACCGGATCTTCGACAAAGCTCGAAAGATTGAACTGCAACCCGGCATTATCGGCAGTCGGGCCAACTTTTTACTGGCCGAGTTCGGCAAGAAGATCGGGCCTGACCCGGCTTCCATCGACAGCGCCAAGATCGGCGGTATCGTCGCCAACAACGCCAGTGGTATGTGTTGTGGCGTTGCTGAGAACAGCTATAAGACCCTGGATAGTCTGAGAATGATCCTGGTCGATGGAACCGTTGTTGACACCGCGGACGACAAAAGCCGCTCCGCATTCAAATGCAGTCACCCCCATATTCTCCAGGGACTTGCCGAACTGCGCGACCGGGTCGCTGCCGATCCTGAATTAACTGAGCGCATCCGCTATAAATTCAAAATTAAGAACACCACCGGCTACAGCCTCAACGCCCTGGTCGATTTCAAAGACCCCTTTGACATCATGCAGCAGCTGATGGTTGGCTCGGAAGGGACCCTCGGGTTTATCGCCAACGTGGTCTACAAGACGGTTGTCGAGCATCAACACAAAGCCAGCGCGCTGATCATGTATCCTGACGTTTCCACCGCCTGCAGCGTCATTCCGCTGCTGCGCGACAACCTCCCGGTTGCGGCAGCTGAATTGATGGATCGCGCCGCCCTGACCTCCGTCCAGGACGAACCGGGTATGCCCGCCTATCTGGCCGGACTCGCCGATGACGTCACCGCTCTGCTGGTGGAGACCCGTGCGACCAGTGCGGCCAAGCTGCAACAGCAGATCAAGCAGATCGGTGCGGCCCTGGCAAAAATCAGGACCGTTCGCCCCCTCGAGTTCACCGCCAACCCTGATGAGTACAAGGTTTACTGGAACATCCGCAAAGGGCTCTTCCCCGCGGTCGGCGCCGTACGTGAAACCGGTACCACGGTCATCATCGAGGATGTCGCCTTCCCGATTGAGCACCTGGCCGCAGCAGCCCTCGATTTACAAGAGCTGTTCAAAAAATATCATTATCACGAAGCGATCATTTTCGGCCATGCCCTGGAAGGCAACCTGCACTTTGTCTTTACCCAGGATTTTTCCCAGGAGGAGGAGGTGCTGCGCTATCGCCATTTGATGGATGATGTCGTCACCATGGTCGTGGACAAGTATGACGGATCCTTGAAGGCCGAGCACGGCACCGGACGCAATATGGCCCCGTTCGTGGAAAAGGAATGGGGAACCGCTGCCTACGAGCTGATGGTCCAGCTCAAACAATTGTTTGATCCTGATCAACTGCTCAACCCGGGGGTCATTATCAACCCCGATGCCGAAACCCATATCAAGAATTTAAAACCGCTGCCGGCCACCCACGAACTGGTCGACAAGTGCATTGAATGCGGCTTTTGCGAACCGGTCTGCCCGTCACGCAACCTGTCATTCACCCCCCGCCAGCGGATTGTCGGTCGGCGCGAAATCAGTCGCCAAATGGCCGCAAACGGGTCGCCGGAGCTGGTCAAACAACTGCTCAAATCCTACCGTTATCCGGGCAAGGAGACCTGTGCCGCCGATGGCCTCTGTGCCACCCGCTGCCCGGTCGGCATCGATACCGGTAAAATGGTCAAAGCCCTGCGCGAAGAGGCCAACGGGGAGCTTGCTAATAAGGTCGCTGATTGGGTAGCGCGTCATTTCAAGGGGGTCGCTGGAACCATCAATACAACGTTAAAAAGCGTCGATAAAATCCACCAACTGACCGGCACCGCTTTCATGGAATCAGCCTCTTCTGCCGCCCGCACCTTAAGCGGTAACCATCTGCCGCTATGGAACCGGGAAATGCCGTCCGGTGTTGGAAAAATTTCAGCTGAGAAGATCGACCCGAACAACCCGCTTCAGGTCATCTATTTTCCGGCCTGTCCCAGTCGCTGCATGAGTGGCCCGGCGCGAGGGGAAACGGAACCGGACGCACTGCCCCACAAAACCGCAGCACTGTTGAAAAAAGCGGGTTATCAGATCCTCTACCCCGCTGAGCTTGGCCGACTCTGCTGCGGGCAGGCATTTGAAAGCAAAGGCTTTTTTAAACAGGCCGATGAGAAAAGTGAAGAACTCAACCGTGCCCTGCTGACCATCTCAGACGACGGTACAATTCCGGTTCTCTGTGACACCAGCCCCTGTCTGATGCGAATGAAAGATAAGCTGGATAAAAAATTGAAGCTCTACGAACCGATTGAGTTTGTTCTTGAGTTTCTCCAGGACAAGCTGACCTTTAACCCCTTGCCACAAAAGATCGCTCTGCATGTGACCTGCAGTGCGCGCAAAATGGATCTGACTGACAAATTCGTGAGTCTGGCTCAAGCCTGTGCTACGGAAGTAGTGGTGCCGGAAGAAATCTACTGTTGCGGGTTTGCCGGGGATCGCGGCTTCAACTATCCGGAATTGAATGAATCGGCACTGGAAGGATTAAAAGAACAACTGCTGGGATGTGAAGCCGGTTATTCTACCAGCAAAACCTGTGAAATCGGCCTGTCGCTGCGTGGTGAGATTCCCTACCGGTCGATTCTCTATCTGGTTGATGCGGCGACACAGCCCAAATAGTATTCTCAAGGAGAGGGGGATAATATTTGCGTGAAGGGTGAGGCTGTGGGGACGGCACGCCGCCAATCAAGAGGGTGGTTACGGCGCATCGAAATCAAGCTCCAGCACATCCTGAAAACGCTGCACCAGACTGTAACGTTGAACCTTGATCAAGCACAGGGCGCAACCGGGCGA
>JAGYPB010000051.1 GCA_018399135.1 Deltaproteobacteria bacterium
GATCAAGCTCAACATCATAATCACGACAGATCTGATGTTTGACATCAGCAATAAGTGGATACTTTACCGGGCCGATGCCACCATTTTCAACAGGCGTATTACGCCAGGCTAGATGGGTAAACTGAGAATCAATAGAGCAACCAAGAACCTGCACATCCCGTTTTTCAAACTCATCAATACGATGACTGAAAGCAATCAACTCGGTAGGACAAACAAAGGTGAAGTCAAGGGGATAAAAAAACAACACGACATAGTTGCCCTGATAATCAGACAGGGAAAAAGACTCATTGATGGATCCATCAGCCATCACGGCAGGGGCGTTAATTTCCGGGGCTTTTTTTCCTACAAGTACACTCATTGACAAAACTCCTTGTTATTGTTGGTCGAAAAAAACTAACTTAGAAAAGCGACCCTTATTCTATTGATCATTCGCTGCGAGTCAAGAACAAACATGACTATTATGGTCTCTTTTTTCGACTGCGCGGATGAGCCCGATCATAGACATTGGTCAAATGGGCAAAGCTGACACTGGTATAACGCTGGGTGGTGGACAGGGAAGCATGCCCGAGCAGCTCCTGAATTACCCGTAAGTCAGCACCGGCATCGAGCAGATGGGTAGCAAATGAATGACGCAGCGCATGGGGAGTCACATCCGTCGGCAGATTCAACTGCAGCAGGCGACACTTGAGCAGCCGCTGGATACTGCGGGTCGTGAGTCGACCGCCTCGATAGTTAAGAAACAGCCCCTGTTCTTCCCTATCAGGACGCTGTTCAACATAAAGACGAACAGCTCGACAGGCAGTCCGTCCCACCGGCAGTATCCGTTCCTTATTCCCCTTTCCCACCACCCGCACCTGACACTGTTCAAGATCGATGGAATCCATATCCAGACCGGCCAATTCACTGACGCGCAAGCCGCAGGAATATAGCAGTTCACAGATAGCCAGATCGCGAATCAATTGCGGATAATTATTGACAGGGGTATCGAGCAGGGTGCCGGTCTGCTCCGCACTGAGCACTGTGGGAAGATAGCGCTGGCGTCGTGGGGCCATGACTGCTGCAATGGGGGAAGAAGAAACCACACCCTGGCGTTCGAGAAAACGGTAAAAAGTTTTGAGTGATGAAAGTTTGCGCACGACACTGGAACGTTTGCACTCTTTCTGCAAACTCGCCAGATAGCGGCGTAGCAGCAGAACATCAACCTGGGCGAGGCTGTCCACATCAAGCGCCGCACCGCGAACCTGTGCGACAAAGGCGCCAAACTGTCGCAGGTCACGCAGATAGGCGTTAATCGTATGAATAGAAAGGTTACGTTCAACCTCCAGATGCCGGCAAAACAGAGTCAGATAGTGCTCCATCGGTGTACCTTTTCAAGCTGGCAACGGATTGACGATTATTATAGAGCGTGGCATACTCGCTTCATCTTAAGCCGTTACAATGGTTGTCGTCGAGGATTATTCTGCCCACCAACCAGGCCAGGGAACTCCCAGCTTACTACATCAAAAAAAGGTAACACCATGAGCCTGCTTTATGTGTTCATATTTCTGCTGTTTCTGCTACTGATTTTTGACCTTCTTGTTATTCTGTTAAGCTTCAGTATCCTCTGGTATGAATACGCCAACGCCCACCCGGAGCTGGTTAAAAATCGCTGCAGTCGTGACAACCTGCGCCGTATCCCGGCACTGCTTTTTCCTGAGTTTTTTTTCAACTTTATCACCCTGTTGACAGTGCCTTTTGGTATTTTCTCTCCAGGGCGTCCGAACCTTAAACGCGGAGTCAGACCGACCCTGCTGCTTCATGGCCTCTTCGTCAACCGCGCCTGCTGGTTCTGGTTCAGATCGCGGTTAAAACACCATGGTTGTGAGAATATTGTCACCATCAACTTATCTGGTTTTCACAGTGAAGAGGTTCTCACGGAGTTGCTGGCCAAAAAAATTGATGAACTGCGCCATCGCCTGGGCGTTAACACAGTAAACCTGGTTGGCCACTCCATGGGGGGGATTATCGCCCGCAACTATGTTCAGCGCCGCGGCGGACAGAACAAGATTGATCGTCTGATCTTTCTCGGCACTCCTCACCAGGGCTCAAAACTCACCCCCTTTTCCTTTATGCCCCTGGGCAAACTGTTGATGCCGGGCTCAGCTTTCCTCAGTCGCCTGAATAGCGAACCTGCCCCTGCCGGTGTACAGACGATTAACATTTACACCCGCAAGGACAACATGGTTCTGCCAAACACTTCGGCACAACTCTCCTGGGGAACCCAGGTGGAACTTGACGACATGGGGCACACCTCCCTGCTCTATCGTGCGGCGGCCATCGACGCCACCGCCGCGGCTCTCAAAGGGGATCCGGCGGCATGAGCAATGACAACATCCGCACTTGTCTGAAGTTTAAGATGATGAACCCGGGCAACACTCCTTGACTGCAGTCGCCTTACCACCATCAAACAGGGTCAGTCTTGCTGCTCTTGACAACTATGACCCCGATGCAACCGAGGCCGCTGTTCGCTCACTACTAGCCCCCCTGGGCGGCATGGAGGCCTTCGTTAAGCCCGGCCAAAAGGTTCTGATCAAGCCCAACATGCTCTCCGGGAAAAGTCCCAAACGAGCGGTGACCACCCACCCGCAGATTGTCCGCGCCGTCATCAGACTGGCCATGGCTAGCGGCGGCCGTGTTTCGGTCGGGGACTCCCCCGGTATCGGCAGTCCGACCCTGGTTGCCCGCAAGACCGGAATCCTTGAGGTGATTAAAGAAACCGGGGCCCGTTTCGCCCCTTTTACGGATTCAGTCATCGTCCATCCGAAGGGGACAACTCTTCAGCAGATAGAGGTGGCAAAAGACATCCTTGATGCCGATGTCATCATTAACGTGCCGAAACTCAAAACTCACCAGATGATGGGGTTGACCTGTGCTGTGAAAAATATGTTTGGCGCCCTTATAGGGATGCGCAAGCCGGGTATGCATCTGCAGGCCGGAACGGACAAAGGCCTGTTTGCCCGCATGCTGCTGGAGATTTGTGAAGCCCTGGAACCCTCCCTGAACATTGTTGACGCGGTGGTAGGAATGCAGGGCGAAGGCCCAGGCAACGGCGATCCGGTGAAGATCGGCGCGCTACTCGCCGGCTCCTCGGCGCAGGCGGTTGATACAGTTGCAGCAGCACTGGTAAAAATGCTCCCGGATCAGATTTTCACCCAACAACAGGCGCTGGCCACCGGCCGCCCACTGACACGCCTGACGGAACTGGAACTGGTCGGCACACCTCTGGCTGAGCTGCAGATCAACCACTTTCGCGCCGCCAAAATGACCGATATCAACTTTGGTATCCCCGGCTATTTTGGCCGGCGGCTTAAACATCTGCTGACGGCTCATCCGCAGGTTGATCACCAGAACTGTGTCCGCTGCCATGTCTGCGTTAAACATTGTCCGCCCCAGGCAATGGCGATAGCAAACGACCTCCTTAACATCAATTACGATCTGTGTATCCGCTGTTTCTGCTGCCAGGAGCTATGCCCTCATGCCGCCCTGACAACCCACCAGGGATTAGTGTTACGGCTATCTAGTCGTCTGCACCGAATTAACCGCACCCATAAGGATGGCAATTGACAGTTTAACGACAAAAGGCCCGCGCGCAATGCACAAGCCTTTTGTTGCTATGAGGAAAATACCGGTTTTTTAACGAACCTGGACAACCTCTTTGACTTCCGGAATCTGTTCCATCAGGTTTTTCTCAATCCCCATTTTCAGGGTCATGGTTGACATGGGACAGGAACCGCAGGCACCTGTCAGTTTAACACTGACAACGCCTTCTTCCGAAACATCCACCAACTCGACATCACCACCATCAGCCTGGAGTGCCGGGCGAATCATCTCCAACACATCTTGTACACGTTGTTTCATCTGCTTAAATCCTCCGTTGGTTGTTGTATAGCCTATTATAGACGTTTTCGATTTTCCAGTGCAAGTATCAGATCAACCCCGCTACCGGCAACGCTATATCCTGTATCCGCCGCGCACAAAGCAGGTCTGGGCGGCCGACATTTTTCCCCTGAACCAGCACCTTGAAACGTTCTCCCATTCCTGCCTCGGGAAGGATCAGATGCTTCATACTCATACGCAACGCTTGCGCTTTACGTGGGTCAGTTTCACGGCTCTGCATCTGCATCAACAGTTCAAGAAAACCTAAGCCCATAAGAAATTGGTACTGGTGACCAAAATAAAGGGGTTCAAGTCCATGTACTTTTCCAACCTGTTGCAAGGTCGTAAAATCGACATGGGCGGTCATATCCTGACAGCCGATATGCTTAAAAGGATCTTCATTGGTCTGGTGTTTGTGATAACAAAGAAGAGTACCGGCGTGGCGCTCAGGGGCGTAAAGATCTTTGGCCGGATAGCCGTAATCAATAGTCAGGACGAAGCCTTCAGCCAAAACGGCGGCAACCTGCGCCATCCAGTCACGCGCCGCCAGATTAACCTCGCAGCGATTCCCTTCCGCCGGAGCGATGCCGATCTGTTCAAAATATTCCACCAACTGCCCAGTCGATGGTGCACGCAATTCCTCGGCAAAACCATCCTCCTGATTGACTACGTAAACCTCCTGCAACTTTCCGGCAACGGTCTGTACCAGATGGACAGGGAACGCATCAACCAGCTCATTACTCAACAGACAGCCGCGCATTCCCGCCAAATCACCAAGGGCACACCAGTCTAACCGGTTGGCAGCAACATGCTGGTGCAAAGTTCCCCGTTGCCGTTGGCGGGCATCAGGGCTAATCTCGACAATGCGATAAGCTAAGGATTGGTAGAAGGAGGGGAAATCTTCGTTGATGGCATCCAGCACATCCATCGCGAGGTGCCCCTCACCGGCCCCCAGCTCGGCAACCACAAAATCACCACGCCCGAGCAATTGCCACATCTGTTCCAGTTGACGCGCAATCAAGCGGCCGAAACAAGGATGTACGCTGGACGAGGTAAAAAAATCACCCTGTTTACCAATCCGGGTACGTGCCGAGGTGTAATAACCATGGTCAGGATGGTAAAGTGCCTGCTCCATAAAGTGCTCAAAAGTCATCCCTTGCTGCGCATCGATCTGCTGACGCAACCAGGCAACAAATTCCGGTTTTTCTTCCATTGAGTTCACTGTCATTGCTGTTATCCATAAACGGTTGCATTTACAAAACGCAGATTATTCCATCCCACTTTGCCAATTACAACCCTTAAAGTCACCAAGAGACTGTGCATTCTGCTACACCGCACCTCACAGGTCTCGCAACATAAGCTCTGTAATCCTATCACGGCTATTGAATTATGAAAAAAATCATGCGAATATTGTGCGCCAAATAAGCTCCGGAGCAATACAGGTTCCGGCAACCTCAGGTTTCAGCAATGATGGAGAGATTGAACAAATGGCAATCATTACCTTTTCCAGAGAAATGGGCAGCGGAGGGATTCCAATCGCTCAGCAACTGGCTGAAGAAATCGGTTACGAGCTGGTCGATGGTGACGCGCTTAAAGAAGCCGCAGCAGCCTATGACCTGACCGAAGCTGCATTGCAACAGGCCGATGAGAAGCCGCCGGCATTCGTCGACGCCCTTGATCGTCAAATTGATCTGAGTGTTCACCGCATCCAGCTCTTTGTGCTCGAACGAGCCCTGCAGGGCAATGTCATTATTTACGGCCGCGGAGGGCAGGATCTGTTGCCCGGCATCAACAGCGTGCTGCGCGTTCGGGTGATTGCTCCCTTCGAAGAACGGGTGGGACGCTGGGCCGAACGGGAATGGATCGATCCGGATCTCGCCCGCTTTCTGGTGCGTAGAAGCGACCAGCAGCGTGCAGGATTTATCAAGTATTACTTTGACCGAGATTGGGAAAACCCCCTCGACTATGATCTGGTTATCAATACCGTGCGAATGACCAACGACTGCGCTGTCAAACTGATCAAAAATGCAGTTGAGGATCCCTACCTCTCTGAAATGAAGCATCTGTGCGAAAACCAAATCAACGATCTGATCATTCAGAAAAAGATTCAGATTGCCCGTCTGGCAGATGAGCGAATTGAGGACATCTGGTTTAATATTGGTGTCACCGATGGCCACGTCGTCCTTTCCGGTCATATTCACAGTGACGCCGAACGTCGTGCGGCCCTCGAAGATTCCAAACAGGTCGAAGGGGTTAGAAACGTTGTCGATAAACTGAAAGTTATTCACTACTGATCGTTTAGCGTCACAAGCGCCGATACGATATTTATTGTCAGATCACAACGCCGGCATTGCCGGCGTTTTCTTTCCTTACCACAATCGTTCAAGGAGCATGATCGATGGCCGGCCACAGTAAATGGGCAAACATTAAACACCGCAAAGGAGCTCAGGACGCCAAACGCGGTAAGATTTTCACCAAACTGATCAAGGAAATTACTATTTCCGCGCGTATTGGCGGTGCAGATTTAGAGGCAAACGCGCGCTTGCGTCTGGCTGTTGATAAAGCCAAGCAGGCCAACATGCCCAAAGACAATATCGAGCGGGCGATCAAAAAAGGAACCGGCGATCTTGATGGCGTTACCTATGAAGAAGGTATATTTGAAGGTTACGGCCCTGGTGGAGTTGCGGTTATTGTCGAGTTCATGACCGACAATCGCACCCGCACGGTGGCAGAAGTACGCCATGCCTTCAATAAATACGGTGGCAGCCTTGGAGTCAGTGGCTCTGTGGCTTTCATGTTCGACCGCAAAGGACAGATTATCTTCGACAAAAACCACGACTTCGACACCGTTTTTGAAGCCGCTCTCGAAGCCGGTGCCGAAGATGTCAAGGACGATGACGACAGCATTGAAGTGATCGTTGAACCTGCCGACTATGAAGCAGTACGTAATCACCTGAGTGATCAGGGATTGACCTATCAATCAGCTGAAGTCACCATGATTCCGCAAACGATGACGGCCGTTTCCGGTAGCCAGGCCGAATCCTTGATGAAGATGATTGATGTGCTCGAAGATAACGATGATGTCCAGAATATCCACGCCAACTTCGACATCGATGATGATGAAATGGAAAAACTGATGGGCTGAACCATTTGGGCCTCGAATTGACGGGAAGCATGCGCATACTGGGAATAGATCCGGGCAGCAAAACCACCGGCTACGGCTTTATCGAACAACGCGGCAACAACCTGCGCCACCTCGACAACGGGGCCATTTTTACTGACAGCAAAACCCAGCTGGCGCTAAGACTGCACCGCATTTATAGTGAAATCTGTCGTCTGATTACCATTTATCAACCCGATGCCGTTGCCGTCGAGCAGGTTTTTATGGCACGCAATCCGGCTTCGGCACTTAAGCTTGGCCATGCCCGCGGCATCGCCCTTTTAGCAGGGGTCAATGCCGGGTTGCCGGTCTTCGAATACTCGGCCCTCCAGGTTAAATCAGCAGTCGTCGGTTATGGGCGTGCCGGCAAGAACCAGGTTCAGCAGATGACCAGAGTCCTGCTGAACCTTCCTGAAATCGCCCAGGAAGATGCTGCCGATGCTCTGGCGGTTGCTATTTGCCATGCTCACAGTCATCACCTGAACAATAAAATGCAATCAGACCAGCACAATCTACTGCGGAGAACATCCTGATGATTGCCCTGCTTAGCGGCCAACTGGCTCACCGCGCACCCGATTATATTATTATTGATGTCGGCGGTGTCGGCTATCAATTGCACATTCCCTTGTCAACCTTTTATCGTCTGCCGGAAACCGGGGTGGTGCGCCTGCAGGTTTATACCAACGTCCGGGAAGATGCCATTACCCTGTTCGGATTTCTCACTGCTGCAGAAAAAGATCTATTTACCCTGTTGATTTCCGTTTCCGGGGTCGGCCCCAAGCTGGGGGTTACCATCCTCTCACACATTGCTCCCACCGAGTTGGCTCTGGCCTTAAGCCAGGGGGATGTCACCCGTTTGATTGCCATTCCGGGGATTGGCAAAAAAAGTGCCGACCGCCTGGTGCTCGAACTACAGGACAAAGCCGGCGCTTACGCTGTTTCAGCTTCTTTCAGTGAGCCGCATACGGACGCAGGCACCAGCGATTCTCACCAACAGGATGCCCTCTCGGCATTGGTCAACCTGGGATATAAAGAATCCTTGGCCAGACAGGCCCTGAAAAACCTCAAGTCAGAACCGGGAGCACCGTTGGAGCAGATTCTTAAAGCAGCGCTGCAGATTCTGCTGAAATAGTAGCAATTGATGGAGAGTCCATGGATGATCGCCTGATTAACCCCACCAGCCAGCCGGCAGAGGATCAACTTGACCTGTCGCTGCGCCCCCGTTCTCTTAAAGAGTATGTCGGTCAGGCCAAAGCCCGCAGCAACCTTCAGGTCTTCATCGATGCTGCACTTAACCGCCGCGAAGCCCTCGATCATGTACTTTTTTATGGCCCCCCGGGCCTTGGCAAAACCACACTGGCCAATATTATAGCCCATGAAATGGGAGTTAACATCAAAAGCACCTCGGGGCCGGTCATCGAAAAAACCGGTGATCTGGCTGCGGTGCTGACAAACCTTGAAGAAGGTGACGTTCTTTTCATTGATGAAATCCATCGTCTTTCGCCAGTCGTTGAAGAGATCCTCTACCCGGCGATGGAGGACTACCAACTCGACATCCTCATTGGTCAGGGACCTTCAGCGCGCACCATCAAGCTCGACATTCCGCGCTTTACCCTGGTGGGCGCTACAACCCGCGCCGGCCTGCTCTCTTCCCCGTTACGTGACCGCTTCGGGGTCATTTGTCGTCTGGAATTTTATTCAACCGAAGAGTTAACCACCATCGTTAAACGCAGTGCCGGTATTCTTAATATACCGGTCGACGAGAAGGGAGCCTGGGAGATTGCCCGGCGAAGCCGCGGCACCCCGCGTATAGTCAATCGCCTGTTGCGCCGGGTGCGTGACTTTGCGGAAGTTGAAGGGGATGGTGTCATCAATCAGGAATTAGCCGATCGCTCTCTTGGACGACTGGAGGTGGATCAACAAGGGCTCGACCACATGGATCGACTATTGCTGTTAACCATGATTGACAAGTTCGGTGGTGGCCCTGTTGGCCTCGACACTTTGTCGGCCGCCATTGGGGAGGAGCGTGATACCATCGAAGATGTGATCGAACCCTATCTTATTCAAAAGGGGTTTTTAAACCGAACCCCGCGTGGCCGCGTGGCTACAGAAAGCTGCCTTCAGCATTTTCATCGTGAAAAACCGCGGGCCATCACCGAATCCCTGTTTAAAGACTGATTGCCTGACCATGACCCCACATCTTGAACAGTTTGCCCGGCAGCTTCAACGTTGGGCACAAGACATCATTGACCACGGACGCACGCCATTTCGCCGCGTCGATTGCCTGCCGATGATCGTTACGGAAGCCGGCGTTGTCAGGCCACCGCTGATATTCTGGATCAATCGCCAGAGCATGATGGCGGGCGGGATAGTCCTTTTACCTGAAAAAAACCTGTTAGAGGAGCTGGAACGGGGGAAACATTGCGCTGAAGCCTTAGGCCTTAGCCACTTTGTCACCTGGGAGACCGAACAGGTTCGCATATGGCGAACCTGCAGTGATGATATCCTGGAAGAAAAGCGTTTTCCTTTGCCGGGGGCAGATCACCCCGATTTTTTTCGTCATCTGCTACGCGACCTCATCGAGGCGTTAAAGATTCCTGCGGTCACCGGCGCCATTCCCCAGGGACAACTCTCCCCTCACTACTTTCACAACCTGTTTAATATTGCTGAAGAGCTGGCTCTGCCCGCCCTGACCGATGCGTTCCGCAGCCAGCGGGCCGAAGAATTTGAAGGGATCGCTTTTGATGTTGATCGGCGCGCCCTTGAGGCCAATCGACTTTTCCTGCTGCAAACTCTCACAGCTTTGCGCTTTGGTCTGCTGCCTGATGTTCTGCTGCCTGAAGACCTCGGTGTGGTTATCATCTCGGCCCTGAATCACGCGCCTGAACCTTTTAGCACGAGTCTGGTCTACCGCTGGGATGCAGCGCCTTTGTCTTTGCCCAACGAAACAGCCATCTGCTATCACCACCTGCTGTTGCGCCTGCAACAATTACGCTGGACGACTCCGGCCCAGCGCATGCAGCAAAGCTTGCGCAATCTTCTCAATCTCTGGTATCCCGTAGATGGCAACTGCCAAGGACAAGATACCGACACTCTCCTGTATCCACGCACTCCGGCATCCGGCGCCAACCTGCGTGCGGTTCTGTCCGATTCACCCTTGCTCCTGGCCGCCACAGCCATTACACGCGAGCTTATCGGATTGACACAGCCGGCATTCTTCTACATCTCACTGATGTCATTAACCCCGGAGACCATTTGTCGTGGCAGTCTTTCGGCGTACCTGTTGAGCCCGATCCCTATTTCCCGTAACGAAAGAGCTCTATTTGGCGCCCGCCTGCGCACATCATGGCCACATCGCAACTTCAGAATTCTAACCGATCAACCGCGGTGGAAGTGGCAGATGATTCACCTTCTCGGCATTTGTCAACCACAACAGCCCCTGTGGATTGAATGCCCTGTCGCCCTGGTCGAGATAGCGGCTGATGATCCGTTGTGGTCTTTGTTGTGTGAACATTTCCATCTACGCGAAGTCATCAGGAGCGAATATAGCCTGTGCTTATCTCTGGTGCGCTCCCCGCTGAATACCGAACCAACACTGATTAAAACGGCAGACGACAAAACTGACGTTTCCCTGGTTTTTGCTGAACCGGAGCAATTTCGCCAGCAACTGATCGAGGCCCTGCAGTTGCCTGTATTCGAAGCAGACCAGGATACAGCAGCCGGTAACGCAACTATTCAAGCTTCGAAAAACGTCAAACAGCAGATCATTGATCAACTGCAAACACGCGGCATTCCCAACTTTCCGGATCAGTACCTGTATTTTCTTGACCATCCCGACATGCTCAGTTATGCCATCACTGTACCACTGAAAGTAACATCCAGACTCCTTGGTCAATTCGACATGGTCGATGGTGACGGCAAACGTTTAAGCGGTTACGGTGAAGAACTGGAGCAGGCACTGCTGATCTGCTCACACTTGGGCAAAACGGCTTTCGACCTACCCAGGGACCGCGCACAACTTGAACAGATCCTGCAACGCTATCGCAACGATCTCGACAACCTATACCAATTGGTGAGTGATTTAAGTTACAGACAGATGGAAAAGCCAAAAGCAGCACGCAACCTGATCCGCAATATCTGGAAAAAGCTTGAACTGCCCGATCCTGACTGGTTTAAAAATTGACAGCGGCCTGCAGATGACTCAACATGAGCGTTGACCCCACTGGAGACATCGGCTATGAACATTCTAATCCACATCTGCTGCGCTAACTGCGCTATTTTCCCGATCAACATGCTGCGTCAGCAAGAGCACGAAGTGACCGGCTTTTTCTACAATCACAATATCCACCCCTTCCAGGAATTTCGTAAACGTCTGGATACGACTCGTGAGTACGCCAGTCGGGTCGAGTTACCGCTGGTAGTTAATGACGACTATCTGCTCGATGAGTTTCTCGCCCATGTTGCCACAAAACCCGCAGAACGCTGCAAATATTGCTACCAATCGCGCTTGCGCGTTGCGGCTGAGCAGGCGCGCAACCTGGGTGCTGACGCCTTCACCACGACACTGCTCTATTCACGTTACCAGCAGCATGATGCGATTGTTGATTATGGCCGTCAACTGGCAGCAGAATTCCAATTAACTTTTTTCTACGAAGATTATCGTCGCGGGTGGAACGAAGGAATCAAGATTTCCAAACAGATGGGTCTTTACCGCCAGCAATACTGTGGCTGTATTTATTCAGAGCGAGATCGCTACGCCGGGTGACCCCCCTCCGTTCATGGTTGAAGCATCCTGCCCAACTGTTATAATTGAACACACTTGAAGAGCAATTCAAACTGTCACAAGGAGGTTATTATGATTGAGATCATCGAGAAAACGTTACTTACCGGTCTTGGCGCCCTGTCCATGTCACAAAAAAAAGCAGAAGAACTGGTATGCGAGCTTAAGGAACGTCTTAATTTAAGTGAAGAAGAAGGGAAAAAGCTGCTTGACAAGCTGCAACAAACAGCCAGAGAAAACCAGAACAAACTGGAGTCAGTAGCGCAGGAGGAGGTCAAAAAGGCGCTTGAACGGATGGGCGTGGTAACAGTGGAAGAGTTTAGTGCTCTGAAAAAAAAGGTGGACGCCCTGGAGAAAAAAATCAAAACCCTTGAGCAATAGACTGTTGCCGGGACACTACTTTGCCTTTTAATCGGTTCAACCGCAATGTCCGGTCGCTGAAGCGCTACCGTCAAGTACTCTCTGTGCTGTTCAAGTACGGCTTTGGCCATATTATCGAACAGCTCAATATCGATTATTATATCCAACTCGGCAAGCGCGCTGTCACTTTCGGGTCAACTTCGCGGGATCTACAACGGCTTCCCCACGGAGCACGTTTTCGTCTTGCTCTGGAAGAACTGGGGCCGACCTTTATTAAGCTTGGTCAGCTGCTATCCACCCGCCCAGATCTGATTCCTGAAGATTTCATTAACGAGCTCAAAAAACTCCAGGATCACCTTCCGGCGGAGCCACTAGATGAAGTTCAGGCCCAGATCCATTCCGAACTCGGCTATCCGGTGGAAGACCTCTTTGCCTCCTTTGAAATGACTCCCCTGGCCACAGCCAGCATGGCCCAGGTTCACCGGGCGGTACTTAAAGACGGCACTGAGGTTGTCTGCAAGGTACGACGACCTGGGGTTGAGGTATTAATTTCTACCGATGTAGATATCATGATGGGGCTTGCCTATCTTGCCAACAAACACCTACCGGGTGCCGACATGTACGATCCGGTCGGGATCGTCAAAGAATTCCGTCGATCCATCCAGCGCGAACTCGACTTTTCTCGCGAAGGAAGAACCATTGACCGTTTTCGAAAAAACTTTGAAGATGACGAAACGGTACATATCCCCACCGTCTATTGGGACTATACCGGGCACACCGTTCTGACCATGGAATACGTGTCAGGCATCAAGATCTCCAACTTTGATGAATTAAAACAAGCAGGGCACGACCTGGAACTAATTGCACGGCGTGGGGCAAACAGTTTTCTTAAACAGGTTTTTCAATTCGGACTGTTTCATGCCGATCCTCATCCCGGCAATCTGCACATTCTCGAAAATGATATCATCTGTATCTTCGATTTCGGCA
This sequence comes from Deltaproteobacteria bacterium, assembly GCA_018399135.1. Taxonomy (GTDB): domain Bacteria; phylum Desulfobacterota; class Desulfuromonadia; order Desulfuromonadales; family Geopsychrobacteraceae; genus Pelovirga. The sequence continues at coordinate 13,203 of JAGYPB010000051.1, forward strand.
TGGTCGGAAGACTGGACGATGAACTCAAACTCCACCTTACCGAACTGCTCCTGGCCGTGTTGCGCCGTGACGCCGACCATATTATCACCCAACTACTGTATTCCGGTGATCTCAACGACGAATCAAGTCGCAAAAATTTGCGTCATGACCTTGCTGAATTTATTGATGATTATTACGACACCCTGCTCCAGGACATCAAAGTCGGCAAGCTATTGTTCGATTTTATCCAGATTCTTTCCCACTATCAGATCAAGTTTCCCTCCAACCTGATGTTGTTATCGCGCTCCCTGATAGCTATGGAGGGGATTGGCAGACAACTTGATCCACACTTCAACATGATTGAACAATTGAAACCATTTGCCGAGGAAATTGTCCAAAAACGCTATTCTCCCGGCAATATGACCAAAGATATTTCCCGCACGATCCGCGACTACCACGCCCTGGGGAAAAGCCTTCCAAAAGATATCAAAGAGTTCATCAATCGCATTAATCGCAATCAGTTTAAAATAGATCTGGAGCACCGCGGTCTGGAACGGCTGGTTACTGACCTGGAAAAATCAACCAACCGTATTTCCTTCAGTATGGTCATTGCCGCGCTGATTATCGGCTCCTCTGTCGTTATGCAAATTGACAAGGGTCCAAGCCTGATGGGGTTCCCGGTCATTGGTTTGTTTGGTTATTCGGTTGCCGGCTTCCTCGGCTTCGGACTGGCCATCGCTATCCTGCGATCAGGCCGGCTATAACACAGCGACGACAACAGACCAACTGTGTCATAATCACCACAGCGAATTCCTGACTACCTCCCACTTCAGCCACACCTTAAGCAAAACACAAAATCAAGCGTCAGTATTATCAACAAGTTAGACTAAAAAAGAATGGCACATTTTTTGCTATATGTTAGAGTCGTGTTAAATAGAATAATAATACTGCAGATCGGGAAAAAAATGATTTTTCAACGCACCCTAGCAAAAAATGTCAGCATCTCCGGAATCGGCCTGCACAGCGGCGCACGCATCAATATGCGCATGCGCCCGGCTACGGCCAACACTGGCATTCTTTTTCATCGCGATGATGGTGACAAAACCGTCAGCATCAAAGCCTGTTCAAAAAATGTTGTGGATACCCGCATGGCCACGGTTATAGGGCACAATGGTGTCACGGTATCGACCATCGAACATCTGATGGCTGCATTGGCCGCTTTTTCCATCGATAACTTGCATATCGATATCGATGGGCCTGAAGTTCCTGTTCTGGATGGCAGTGCTGCTCTTTTTGTGCGTGAAATAAAGCAAGCCGGCATAACGACCCTTGACGAACCACGCAAGTTTATTGCGATACGCAAACCGTTGGAAATAATTGAAGGGGAAAAGCGAATCAGCATTATCCCCTCACGGTTTTTCAGAATAACTTTTGATATCGCCTTTGACCATCCAGCTGTTTCAGTCCAGAATCACAGCTTCAAATTTGATACTGAAAGCTTCTGCAAAGAGATTGCCTCATCGCGCACCTTTGGCTTTCTCCATGAGGTCGAATATCTCAAAGCCAACGGTCTGGCCCGTGGTGGATCCCTCGACAATGCCGTGGTCGTTGATGACAATGGTGTGATGAATCCGGAAGGGTTGCGTTTTCATAATGAATTTGTGCGCCACAAAATCCTCGACGCTGTTGGCGACTTCAGTCTGCTTGGGGCTCCCTTGCTTGGTCATATTCGTGCCTTTAAAGCCGGACACGATCTTAACGCCAAAATGGTCAAGGTAATTGAAGAGAATCCTGACCATTGGGTTTATGTTGACTTTACTGAAGAGGCCCTACGCGAGGCCCAGCGAGTTCATGTCGGTGCGCGGGCTACTGATCTTGTGTTCAACAAAGCCTAATCGTCCAGGCCAGAAAAAAACTACAAAAGAGCAGCCAAGTACCGGCTGCTCTTTTTTTATCATACACAATCCACCTATCATGCTTGTGTTGTCGGCACGCATTCTCTAAAATCAGCAAGCGCAGCGATATTGTTTTAACGAGGCAGGCTTGCATGACAACTTCCGACTCACATTCTGATGAAACATCCAATCCCCGGCGCAAGAGTCGCGACTGGACAGCGATTATTTTTGCTTTGTTGCTGCTCCTGCTCATACCACAACTTGAAGTCCATCTCGTTGATCTGACAGCACAACTACCGATCAGCAACAGCATCATTGCCCTGGCCGTGATCAACCTGAATATTCTGCTGATCCTGCTTTTTTTATTCCTGATATTTCGCAACCTGTTCAAACTGCTATTAGAACGCAGGCGTGGCGTTCCTGGCGCTAAACTCCGCAGTAAGCTGATTGGAGCCTTTATTGCTCTATCCTTGATCCCAACCATGTTGTTATTTTTTGTTTCTGCGGGCTTTATCCGCAACAGCATTGACAACTGGTTTAGCACCCAGGTTGAAATGGCTCTGGATGAGTCCCTTGAAGTCGCACAAACCTACTACCGAAATTCAGAAGCTAATGCCCTCTATTATGCTGATCAGTTAAGCCAACGGATCCGCAAAGAGCGCCTTCTTAATGAAGAAAATCTTCCGCAATTGCGTGCTCTCATCAAAGAAAAACAGGAAGAGTACAATCTAGGCATTGTCGAGGTGTTTTCTGCAACCCACGAAGAGCTGGTGCGTGTCGCCAATCCTAAGTTACCAATTTTCGACATAACTCCGGCAACCTCAGACCCGGTGCGTGAAGGCTTGCAAGGCATCCGTTTTTCTCACATCACAACGTTGGGTCAGGCCGATCTGATTCGAGGAATCGTTCCGGTTCAATCAAACTGGGATGTTAATGACATTGTCGGGGTGGTGGTGGTTAACTACTATGTTCCATACTCCCTTATTGTCAAAATGAAGGAAATTGCCACCTCTGTTGAGCAGTATAAAACAACGCGATCCATCAAAGGGCAGATCCAACAAAGTTACGTGATTGTTTTACTGTTGATTGCCTTGATTATCATGTTTCTTGCTACCTGGTTTGGCTTTCATCTGGCCCGTGGCATTACCGTACCAATTCAGGAACTGGTAAGTGCGACAACACGGGTGGCATCGGGAGATCTGGACATCCAGCTTGAGACCAGCAGTACCGATGAAGTTGGTGCCCTGGTTCGGGCATTCAACAAAATGACAGGTGATTTACGTTACGGTCGCCAGGAAATTAACGCTGCCAACATCGAACTTAAACGCTCCAACCTCGAGCTTGACCGTCGCCGTAGCTATATGGAGATCGTCCTCGCCAACGTCACTGCAGGGGTCATATCCATTGATCGCCACGGCTGCTTGACCACTGTCAACAAATCGGCAGAAAACCTGCTGCACATGAAAGCTGAAAAAGTGTTGGGGAAAGATTTCAGAGAAGTGATTCCCAGTGTCTATATGCCGCAGATCATGGCATTGCTCAAAGATCTTTTCTACTCAGAAAAAGGGACGGTACGTCAGCACATGACGATTCCTATAGGCGACGAAAAATATACCCTGATGATCAACCTGACCACACTACGCGACAACGATAACAATTTTATGGGGACTGTTGTCGTCTTTGATGATCTTACACAACTTTACAAGGCCCAACGCATGGCTGCCTGGCGTGAAGTAGCACGCCGCATAGCCCACGAAATAAAAAATCCATTGACCCCCATCCAGCTTTCCGCGCAACGTCTGCGCCGGCGCTATCTTGATCGTTTCAGTGCAGAAGACGATGTTTTTGATGAATGTACCAGTATGATCAGTAAACAGGTTGATGAACTGAAAAATCTTGTTAACGAATTTTCCAACTTTGCGCGTATGCCGGCCACCAATCCTACGTTAAACAACTTAAATGATATTATTCTTGAGTGCTTAACACTCTATCGCCAGGCCCATAAGGAGATTAAATTTGACCCGCTGTTAGCCACAACCCTGCCCAACAGTAAATTTGACCGCGAACAGATTAAACGTGCCTTAATCAATCTGTTGGAAAACGCCGTCAGTGCAACTCCTCCCAAAGGATCGATAACGGTAAGTTCCGGCTATAATCAGGAAATTAACATTATTACCTTAATGGTTTCTGACACGGGCTGTGGTATTCCGCCGGAAAACAAACCACGCCTGTTTGAACCCTACTTTTCTACAAAAAAAACAGGTACAGGACTCGGACTGGCCATTGTCTCGACTATCGTCGCTGACCACAACGGGTACATCCGGGTAAAAGACAATGAGCCCCAAGGAACCAATTTTATCATTGAATTGCCGGCAGAGGATAACGCATAAGCTCTGCCTGACAGGAATATGCACTTATGAAACAGATACTTATAGTTGATGATGAGGAAAGTATCCGTCAGAGTCTTGAAGGCATACTAAAAGATGAAGGGTTTAAAACCACCTTTGCTGCCAATGGCGAAGAATGTCTTCAGAAGGTCAATATGGAGGATCCCGATTTGATTCTCCTCGACATCTGGATGCCTGGCATAGATGGTCTTGAAACTCTGAAAAGGATCAAACAGGCAAGACCGCAACAGTTGGTTGTGATGATGAGTGGCCACGGAACGATTGAAACAGCGATAAAAGCAACACGGCTAGGAGCATTCGATTTTATCGAAAAGCCTCTATCGTTAGAAAAGGTCCTGCTATCCATCGAAAATGCACTCAAAATCGGCCAACTGGTTGCCGAAAACAATGCGCTTAAAGAAAAACTAGCACGCGATTATCAGATGATTGGTGAAAGCCCGGTCATAAAAAAACTAAAAGATCAGATCAGAGTTGCCGCTCCAAGTTCAGGCTGGGTTCTGATTACCGGTGAAAATGGTACAGGAAAAGAACTGGTAGCGCGTGCCATCCATCAACAATCAGGTCGATGCGATAAACCTTTTGTTGAAGTCAATTGTGCAGCAATTCCTGAAGAACTTATCGAGTCAGAACTGTTCGGACATGAAAAAGGGGCTTTTACTGGAGCAACTGCAGCACGGCGTGGCAAGTTCGATCAGGCCAACGGCGGCACCCTCTTTCTCGATGAAATTGGGGATATGAGCCTGAAGACCCAAGCTAAAATCCTGCGTATCCTGCAGGAACACAAGTTTGAACGGGTGGGCGGCAATCGTACAATCGAAGTTGATGTCCGGGTGATTGCCGCAACAAATAAGGTGCTTCCGCAGGAGATAAAAACCGGCAATTTCCGCGAGGATCTCTATTTCAGACTCAATGTACTGCCCTTTGTAGTGCCGTCGTTACGCAACCGCAAGGAGGATATCCCCCTGCTCTGTTTTCACTTTTTACATTTCTTCTGCAGTAAAGAAAGCCGGGAGAACAAAACGATCAGTGACGAGGCGATTAAGTGCCTTCTTGCATATGATTGGCCGGGAAACGTCAGAGAACTTAAAAATCTGATTGAACGACTGGTGATAATGACCCCGGGAACAGAAATAAAACCCTCTGATCTGCCTCAGGACATCAGCAATATCGCAACTACCGGTAATCTGTCCCCAACCTTGGTAGAAGACTTGCCGGATTCTTATAAAGAGGCAAAAGAAATTTTTGAAGAACAGTTTCTGATTGAAAAGTTAAAGAAGAACAGCTGGAATATATCGCGCACCGCCGAGGAAATCGGCCTGGAACGATCCAATCTGCACAGAAAGATCAAATACTACCAGATCAATCCAGACTGATTTTCCAGGTAAAAGCCAGCCAGGCAGAAGTGAGATAAAAGTCAAAAAAAAGCCCTCCATGTTATGGAGGGCTTTCAGGGTAAAATTTCGGCGGCGAC
>JAGYPB010000052.1 GCA_018399135.1 Deltaproteobacteria bacterium
CAAGTTCGCGACCCTCTCAGACGGAACCGTCTACAAGCCGGTTCACAGTTTTAAGAAGCAACAGCAGCGCCTCGCCAAGGCGCAGAGAATTTTGGCGAGAAAACAAAAGTTCAGTTGCAACTGGCGTAAAGCCAAGGCGAAGGTGACCAAGATTCATGTCACCGTTGCCAACGTTCGCCGGGACTATCTGCATAAGTCCACAACAGCCATCAGCCAAAACCACGCGATGGTCTGTATTGAGGATTTGCAGGTAAAAAACATGTCCCGGTCAGCGAAGGGCACGCTGGAACAACCGGGCACGAACGTCAAGGCCAAGGCCGGTCTCAACCGCGCCATCCTTGACCAAGGCTGGTCCGAGTTCAGGCGCCAGCTTGAATACAAGCAGCTCTGGCTGGGCGGAGAGGTGCTGGCGATCCCTGCCAGAAACACCAGCCGCAGGTGCCCGGTGTGCGGCTATACGACCGCTGACAACCGGACCGGCCAGGCACGTTTCATCTGCGTTCTCTGCGGCCACACAGCCAATGCCGACGTGAACGCAGCCTGTAACATTCTAGCGGCAGGGCATGCCGTCTTAGCCTGTGGAGAGATCGTGCTGTCAGACGTCTCGACGAAGCAGGAACCCGCCGAAGCGAGTCAGGCATGAAACCTGAACGCCGTAGGAATCCCCGTCGTTCAGGGCGGGGAGGATGTCAAGATATCTGGATTGGTAGCACGGCGATTATCGATCAGGACGGCCTGACGCAGGCGCTCGACCTGGGCGGAAATACGCTTTAAATCGTCTTCAATTCCGCCAAACTGTTTTTGTTGCTGGTTGATCAGATATTCCAGAATGCTGCCCTGGCTGGAAAGACGTTCAAGTATTGACTCACTTTCCATTCGGGAGGCACTGAGCTTGGCGTAGTGTTCCTCAATACGAGCAACCCGGTCATCCAGGCTGGAGTTGCCTGCAATCCGCTGCTGCGAGGTCGCTCGAGTTGCAGCAGGACTCGCTGCCATCTGTTGTTCATCTTCAAAAGACAATTCATTGACGGCGTCGTCAACCAGATCCATGCTGATTTCGCGGGTTTCTTCAACGAAAGCAGACAGCATGAGAAAATCACAGATCAGATTGATCAGCCGTGGAATGCCGCCACTGAACCGGTAAATGGCATCAAAAACCCCTTCTTCAAAACTGACGCAATCGCGTTTGCCGACCGTACCAAGGCGATGTAAAATATATTCTTCCAGTTCTTCTCGATTGAGGGGATTCAGGTGACAGCTGATACTGATGCGTTGACGCAATTGACGCAGCGACGGGCGTGCAATAATCTGCTTGAGTTCCGGTTGCCCGACCAGAATAATCTGTACGAGTTTGAAACTGTCGGCTTCCAGGTTGGAGAGAAGTCTGATTTCTTCAAGAGCTTCTTCGGTCAGGTTTTGTGCTTCATCAATAATAATAATGACATGACGACCGGCGGTATTTTCTTCCAGAAGAAAGTTATTCAGTTCATTGAGGAGTTGAACCTTATCCTTGCCATCGGTTGTGAGCCCGAAATCGTCATTAATCAGGGCAATGAGTTGACGACCGTCAACGCGGGTATTGAACACCATAGCCAGGGTCATCTCAGAACTGATTTTATTAATAATATCACGCAACAGAGTGGTTTTGCCGGAGCCTACCTCGCCGGTCAGCAACGAGAATCCAACCCGTTCCTGCACACCATATTGCAAATAACTTAAGGCTTTACGATGCCCTTTGCTCAGATACAGAAACTTTGGATTTGGCAAGAGATCAAAGGGTTTAGCGCTAAGCTCAAAGAAATCTGTATACATAAATTAAAACCGTACCGCTGCGCTAAGGGTGACAATATTGTTGTGATAATCCCGACCGGAAAGATCGGAATCATTTAAACGATAACGATAACTCAGTCTGGTTAAAAAGCGCCGGTATTCGAAGCCAAGGTTGGCTCCAAAGAGATAACGATGAAATTGTTCATCGGGGCCACGATTGTCAGCACGCTCATAGCCAGCATCAGCACCGGCAGAAAAAGCCTGGGTCAACTGGCGTGTTACCCCAAGGGTTGCCCCATAGGACTCATCCAAGCGTTCATCACGATCGAAATCCAGCTCACGCCAGAACACGGCTGCCGAGACACCCGTACGGGGGCGGGTAAAGGTGGTTGTAAACCGTGCTTCCCGGGAGCGGGATAAACCATCTGTTGCCGTAACCTGGTAATCCTGACTGTAAAGGAACGCCAGGGTAATGGAATCGGTCAGCAGATAGGAAAGATCAGTTGACCAGATTGTGCTCTCAGTATCCTGGCCGGAATCGTACTGTACCTTGGAGCGACCAACCATGGCGGCCAGGGAGGTTCTGGCACCGACCTGGTAACGTCCACCAATAGAGGCTTCGTGGCGATCGAAGTCTTCCAGGTCATCGTCATTGTCGTGGTCGGTGTACTGATATCGGGCCCAGATATCAAGCGCCTGGGAGATATTCTTTTCGATGGTAAAGCGCCCTTGATGCTCCAGATAATCATCGCCTTCGCTGGCGGCATAATCAACCAGGTTCAGGCTATAACCAAACACTGCCGCCAGGGTCGGTGATATCCGCAAACGATACTCCGGTGTGGCTGATACACGATAAACGGTGGAGCGATCAACTGTATCATTAAATTCAAGATCGCGATCCCGTTCGTCAAGGGTTTCACGGGTGATGGTACCAACTACCGACAAGGTAAAGGGACGCCCGCCAAAGAAAAGGGCATCGAGAGCACCTCGTTGGACGTCACGAAAACGATCCTGATCTTCGTCGCTGTTGTTTTTATAGAAGCGATAAAGCAGTGAGTAATCGAGGGTCAACTCTAACGATCGCTGGTTGTAAAGCAGTCCGATCCCGGGCTCGACGGTGGTTATCCAGTCATCTTCCCGGTTGGTGTCTGTGAGAAACACATTATCGTTATATTCCTCAGCAATGCTGAATCGTGGGGTAATTTCTACTGCCGCCCACACTGTAGAGGAAATCAGTAATCCCAGGATCACTATCAACAACACCGTCAGATTTTTGGTCATATGCATTGGGTTATCCTCGCTGTAAAATTGAATCTGGACAGTTGCTTCATTCCAGCCGCTACGGTTATAAGATCGAGGCAGGGACGACCTGCGAACAGCCTGGATCCTGCAACTGCACAGCATCTATTACTAATAATTGCCGTAATAATAACTCTGCCGATTAACAAAGCTGTGGGCATCATTATAAACAACACCTAAGAGGTGGTGCTTTTTGAACTCTTCCAGGGTTTCGACAACATCTTCCAGCTTGGCCTTGCCTTCACGAACAACAAATAAGGTGCTATCTACAATACCTGCCAACACTCCGGCATCAGCAAAGGGAAGAGCCGGTGGGGTATCAAAAATCACGTAGCGCTCGGGATAGCGCTGCTTAAGTTCCATGATAATCGCTTTCATCCGGTTTGATGACAATAAATCAACGGGATCTTTGATTGCTTCGCCGGCAGGTAGAAGAACCAGCTTACCCACTCCGGTTTTGATCAGCGCCTTTTCAATCGGCAGGTTGTCACGTAGACAATTCACCAGCCCGAATTCCGGCTTTATATCAAGATAGCGATGAATCGACGGACGGCGCAAATCGGTATCTACCAGCAGAACGGTATGATCGTGCTGTTTGGCCAGTGAGATGGCCAGATTCAGCGCCGTCATACTTTTCCCTTCCTCGCTGACGGTACTGGTCACCATGATGGTGTTCGCAAAGCTTTCGCCACTGGTCAGGGCAATCAGGGTTGAGCGCAACTTGTTGTATTCCTCAACCACGGCTGTCTTTTCGTCACGGGCGGTAGCAAGCATCAAATGGTCAATTTTCAGCGGCACAACATCAAGCAGCGCATTGGCTTTTTGTTTCAGGGTCTTGAGTTGATGCGATCCGCGTACAACGTCTGCACCACTCTGCTGATCCAGAGACCCTGCAGGGGATGTTTGGCGTAAACTGGCTGCCTTTTTTAAGGCTTCTTCTATACGACTCATGCTGTTATCAACCTGTCATCAAGGAGGTTACCAGAGAAATAATGCGCTCAGAAAAAAGAAACACCCCGACAAAACCGACCAGATATATTCCGCCAGCACCGAACAAAAAAACATCGCCAACAAAGCGTCTCTTCAACACAGCGGGATCGGAAATATTGGGCACAACAGCCAGGATATCGACTCCCAGATCTTCTAAAACGGAGACATCACGAATACGACTGTCCATATTTTCAAGTAAAAAGATCAAACCAAGGCCACAACCGAACCCTCCGGCAATAGCAAGCAGCAACATTCTGAATATATCGGGGGAGATGGGAGCCTGTGGTAACACTGCTGGATCCACGACCCGGAAGGTTGAGGCCTTATTGGCAACCTCCATCTGCGTCGACACTTCAGACTGTCCCATCCGCGCCAGCAGGTCATTGTATATGCTGCGATAAGAATCTCTTTCCTGCATCAGGATAGCCAGTTCTTTCTGGGCCTCGGGAACCTCTTTGAGCTCCTGTTCACGATTAGCTATATTCTGTTGCAAGTTTCTTTTGCGGGCAGCTAAAGAAGAGAGTTCGGCTTCCACCTGGTATAGTTGGCTCTGAAGGTCCTGATGGAGCGGGTTCAGAGAGGTCATGCGGGTGCTGCCACGCTCCTGCTGGGCGGCTTCAGGATCCAGCATACGCTGTTGCAGGGCCTCGATTTCAAATTTCAAACGGACAACTTCCGGGTAATTTTCCGTATAACGCAACAACAGATTGCTGAGTCGATTTTCCATTTCCATCAGGCGATTGTTTTCTGCCGTCTCACTGACCATATCAACTGTTGGACTGGTCCGATTCATTTGATCAACAAGCTGTGCCTGACGTGCTTGCAGTGTATCCTGGGTCAATTCGATTTCTTCGACCTGGGTTAACATCTGACGGATGTTGGCCAGAGTCGCTGCTTCGTCGATAGAAAAATAAATCCCCTGGCGCTTGCGAAAATCAATGATTCTGTCTTCAGCTTCTTCCAGTTTGAGTTTAAAAGAATCGATTTGTTCTTGCAGAAAACGATTTGCGCCAAAGGTTTCTTCCCGTGTTGATGAAATACTTTCTTCAACGTAAAGACCAACCAGCGTGTTAATAAAACGCTGGGCAAAACGTGGGTCTCTGTCTTCAATAGAGACGGAAAAACGATCCATCTGGCGGGTAATATTAATCCGGGTTCGCTGTTGCAAGCGCGCTATATAATCTTGCTGTTCTGCATCGCTTTTGGTAAATATCGCGGAATTCATCTCCTCAAGGGTCTTGACAATCATGTCGCGACTTAAGATAGCTGATTGCAGAACCCTGACCCGATCTTCGATCTGCGGGGTTATAGCAATTCCACGTACCAGTTCGTCAATCACATTACTTTCAATAAAGACCGTTGTATCGGCCTGATAGATTTTCGGCAAAGTCAGGCTGTAGGCACCGATGGCCGTCATCACCACCAGGGAAACAATCACAAAAAGAAATTTGTAGCGATAGAGAGCATACAGATAACTGAGAATTTGTTTCAGGGTATCTTTCATCTTCTAATGATCCTTAAAAGAGGCTTTCATCAACAATGACATAGTCGCCTGGCAGCAGTAGGACATTCTGCTCTATATCCTGACCACGACGAACTTTACGTAGATCGATGCCGATTTTTTCCTCCCCTTCCCGGATAATCGATACCGAATTTTCCCGGGCAAAATCAGAAAAACCACCAGCACCCAAAATAGCATCCAGAGCCCGCATCCCTTCAACATACTGAATAGGTTGTGGCGTGTTCACCGCGCCCAGCACGTAGACAATATTGGTCAGGTTGCTAGGGATGAAAATAATATCCTCAGCTTGTAATGCTGTATCCTGACTGAGATCCCCCTTGAAATAGAGGGCAAAAAAGTCGGCAGGAACCTTGTTTCCTGATCTGGACAAATAGGCTTTACGCAGGTCAGCGTTACTGAAATCGCCAAGTTCGCTGAGCAATTTCAATAATGTCATCTGATGGGTCATGTCAAAAACCCGTGAAACACTACCACCAATGACATAGACCCGGTTATTACGAATATCCTGGACTGACACCGTCACAACCGGTTGTTTGACGTAATCTTTAATAACCGTGGCAATACGACGGCTCAACTCCATCGGCACCACGCCATCGGCAACCACATCCCCCACCGCCGGCAGGGTGATTTTTCCATCCGGACGCACGGTCACTGTACGACTCATCTCGGGAACGCCCCAGACCGAAATTTCCAGTATATCACCACTGCCAATATGATAATCTTCAGCAACTGCCGTTGTTAACATCACAATCAGAACGATAACCCATGCTAATCCAGAAGTTTTCATTTTTTTTATCTCCCGCCAAAACCTGAAGTAACTACACGAATGGTATCAAGAATGATCTTAAGATCGAGAGCTATAGAGTAGTTTTTAATGTAATAAAGATCATAGCGCAACTTTTCCAGGGCATCTTCATCTGAAGCCCCATAAGGATAACATACTTGTGCCCAGCCGGTTACGCCTGGCTTGACGAAGTGCCGGGTAGAATAGAAGGGGATGGTTTCCGTCAGTCGCTCAACAAATGTCATGCGTTCCGGACGCGGGCCGATAAAACTCATATCCCCTCTAAACACATTAAACAGCTGTGGAATTTCATCAATGCGGGTTTTTCGCATAAATTGACCCACACGGGTAACCCGTGGATCATTTTTCTGTGCCCAGACCGCTCCAGAATCTTTTTCAGCATCAGCGGTCATGGTGCGAAACTTATAGACGAAAAATTCCTGCTCATTTTCACCGACGCGTAACTGCTTATAAAAAATCGGCCCCCTGGAATCGATGATGATCGCCAGGGCAATAAACGGGAAAAACGGAGCGGTCAAACTCAGCCCGATCATTGACATGGCAACATCGAATAGCCGTTTGTAGCTTCGCATAAAAGGGGTCATGCGAAAGCGCGGATTGAAGATAAAAGAACTTGGATGCATTTCTTCAATCAGCAGACAACCGCTGACATGCTCATAATATGCAGCAGCATCGTACACTTCTACGCCGCGCAATTTGCTGTGCATGATATCTTTTAGCGGCAGATTTCCACGTCGTTCGGCCAGGGCTATGACCATTTTTTGGGGACGGTAATCCTGCACGATCTGATTAATGTTGTCGATATGACCAACAATCAATTCGGGATCAAGCTATCGGTTATAATGTACATTACAACAAAGCCGGTCGTAGCTATTGCATCTGTTTTGGTCAAACAACTCAATACCGACATTTTTCTTCGCCGAAGATTACCAGCTCCGACAATCAATACGCATTGCTTAAAAATGACGCTCACTTTCTAGTGCTGAATCAACCCGGCGCACCAGTATCTGAAAAGCGGCAAACGAAAGCAACAGGCTGATCATTGTACGCCGCGCCAGAGCCGAGCCAGGAAGAATGTAAAACAAAAAGCAGACAAAACGACTAGAGAGACTGCCGAAGCGACAGCAACCTGCTTTGCTTGACTCGCCAAATCTTATTAAACGCTCAAACTCATACAGATTAAACAGGTAGGAGACGATAACGACGGCAAACATAGAGCCCGTCAGAAAGCGAAAAATTCCGCGTTATCAACGATACCCTCAATGTTCAGTTGATTATGTCACGCAAATAATATTACTTGCAAACAGACGGCCAGATGCAAATCAAACAACTGCAGAAGAAATGATGGTCTGATCATAACCCTGGCTCCTACAAACTATCCAGCATTCTTCGCAGTGGCGCATCTTCGCTGTTACGGCTATCACTTATCTGCTCAAGAATCTGCAGCGCCAGCTTTGTCCCCCAGCGCGATCTTCGCCTGGGCCAGATGGATGGCCACTACCGGGATAACTCTGGAAGCAGTGTATGGGCCTGCTGTAAGAGATTCGCACCACTGTACCGCTCATTTTTTACCAGAATGTAACCAGAGTATCCATAGCGATACACATGCCGGGTCGTTGGGACGCAATTGATAGGCGCGCATGGCATAATCCGAAGACTCACGATCCTCACGAGGATTATCTGCCAGAATATAGGCCAGGTTGTTCAGGGCAATAATATTGTCGCGATCATGTTCCAGGGCTCTTTGATAATGGTCACGGGCTGATCCTTTGTTACCACGGCGTTCGGCCAGAGTTCCCCAAAGCAACGTGCACCCGGAGCAAAGGTTGGATCGGAGCTCAGAATACGCTGATATAACTGCTCTGCCCGCTCTACTTGCTGTGTCTGTTCGAGAATACGGCTAACTGCAGCTGCAAACGGGGAAGGTCGCTGGGCCTGCCATTTGCCCTGCGCCGCCAAGTTTGTCGCTGCTTCTGCATTACCCTGCGCCACTTGTAACGAGGCCGCCAGCAAATAAAGGATATTCCTGTCGGATTCGATCAAGAAGATTAAATCAACAAGGTTAGTTAACATCGCGATCATTTGGTGGTCGCGCCAATGCCGCCATAACAAGGTGTTACCACGCTCCGGCGAGATTTAACGGCCAGACGATAGTACATCTTCCGGCAGCATCGTGCTGCGCGCTGTTGATGCGGCGCGATTTCAATAATGGGGCGGTGTCATACAGCTAGACTCCGCGATCAATCACCGCCAGAGCTGACGGCGAATCACGCTGACGCAGGCGGTGATGGGCTGTAGCGACAAACCCTGCTCCGTTTGCGTTGCTTCAACCCGGCGATAGGCAGCCTCAAGATCGTCATTACGAGCCTGAACATTGTAGATGGCGAAAGCGCTTCAAAACCATAATATAGTTTTTCTCATCACGACTGAGCACTGCGTTAAACTGTTGAAGGGCCTGATCGTAATCGGACTGTGTTGCATAATAGGAAGCCAGGTTAAAGTAGGGGGTCAGATATTCGGATTTGGCTTTGATAGCAGCCTGCAAGACAAAGTGATACTGCCCTGTTGCGGGCGGTTCTGGGAGAAAAATATCGCGGCGGCCAGATAATTATTAAGTAACGCATCCTGCGCTGTATCGTTCATCCCTTCATTTAAAGATTCAATAGCTGCGGTATAATTTTTTTGCCGCAGGTAGTGGAGAGTGACCAGCATTAAACGGCTGTTTAACGATTTGGCTTTTGCAACATGAACAGCACAGATACGAGGTCTTCTTCTCCGGCACTGAGCTCCCCTTGCGACAAACGGATCGCCCCACGCTGCAGATGCGCCTCAACCAGAGTGGGATCAAGGTTAGTCGCCGCCTCCAGCTCAGCCATACCGCGATCTAGTTGGCCCGCAGCCAGTAAAGCACTACCGTGGATATTGCGAGCATAATAGGCATTGTTGAGTTAGCGCGTACGACACGCTGAATCTGGGTAATGGCATCATCAACGCGTTCCTGGCAGGCAGGGTCAGGCAACAAGCACCGCGCTCGTTCAGACTCAGGACTGATATCGAGCATTTTGAAACTGATTGAGGGCCAGTTCAAAGCGTTCAAGGGAATAATGGCTCAACCCCAGAAACAGATAGGTCAACGGATGCTGTTCACTGCGTAAGGATTGTTCAAAAGCGAAACCCTGGCATCATCATATTGCCCCTGTCGATAGAGCAGCATCCTTCGGGGGCGAGGCCTTCAGGGCGATCGGAGAAATTCGTTTCCAGTTGATTCACGGTCTTTTCGGTGGCGGGAAAATCACCAAGATCAAGCTGTAAAATACCAACCATATAGTGGGCGTAATGTTGAGCGCGGCTCCAACCGCCACCAGATCCAGATAGAGTTGCAGAGCCGTCGCAAATATCACCCTGGAGGTTACCAGAGGGGCCTTTGGGAGAATAAGCCTCAAACTGATGTTTATCTAACACTATCGTTTCCGCGAAGACGCTGCTCGGCACGCGATCTGTCATTTCGCTGCAAGGTAGATTTTGCAAGATTCAGATGGGCGGAGCATAAGAAGGTTCAATGTAACAGCTTGAGGTTGAATAGATTCTCTGCCTCTGCCAGATCTCAAGAGGCACCGAGGGCTCTGCCCCTGCAAGGTAAAGATTCAACCGTTGGCGATAAAGCCGAATGGTATCTGGCTCAATTTCGGTCAGCCCTTTTGCGGTTCTCCTTTATCGACAAAGACGGTCGCCCGAACGCAATGGATGTCGTGTAAGAGGGATTTTGTAACGATGCTTTCTGAAATTCCTGTTCAGCGGAGTCAAGACTGCCGCTTTGTTGGTAAGCTGTCGCCAGTCTATTGCAGGCCGACAAGTCATTGGCATCGTCTTCCAGCGCATTTTTATATAGAACAATGCGCTCGGACATTGCCCTCTTCCCTGAGTCGATCCCCTTCGGCAACGAGCTCACCGGGGTGTCTGGCTTGAACAAGCGAAGAAAACTGAAGATGAATAGAAGTCAGATAACGCTTCATTAAACCCCCTGTTACTATCATATTGTTTTCATTTAGTTTTAATCGGTATAGAAGCTTTCTTGAAACACATAGATGAATAGTTATTGTATTTCATATATCATCTGATTAACTTAGCAGATCGCCGCTAAAATGCAAGACAACAATGTGTCTATTCGTCACCATACTACTTAGAATAGTCTCTGTTCAACACCGAACCTTCGGATCCTATACCAAGGGACGCTTTTCGCCGACCATGGCGTCAGGAACCCTGGTCACAGAACCACCAACCCAGCGTAATAGTAGAGTTGAATAGTTATCTTTAATATACATTTAATCGGCTGATTTGGCTATGTCATTTTAGATAAGCTTTTTATACCTTCATATCTGACCTCAATCTGATTAATTGAGTTTGAAATAGCTGAAATGAATGTTTTTAAGTTTTTGTTATTTTAGTCCGCGTAGTTGGCTAACATCCTATTTAATTATCATTATCACACGGGAGAGAGAGATGGATATTGAAAAAGGGGCCGGGAAAATAGCCAAATGTTTGCGCCTGATGCTCAAGGACAAACCTGGCCATTTATCCAGCGTAACCCATGTTATTGCCGAGAACAATGCCAGTGTTGGTGACATTCACCTGGTGCGCGTCGGTCGCACGCACAATACCCGTGAAATCGTCGTTTACGTTGATTCAGAAGAGCAGTTTGATGATTTGGTCGAGGCTATTTCAAAACTTGAAGGGATTATCGTTGAGGATCTGGTCGATCTGGTCCACAAGGTTCACGAGGGCGGCAAAATTGCTACGCGCAGCCGCGTCCGGATTGAAACCATCACTGATGTTCGTCAGATCTACACCCCCGGTGTCGCTGCGATCTGCAAAGATATCCAGCGCTCGCCTGAACTCGCCAACAAATATACGTCCATCCCCAATTCGGTTGCCATCGTTACTAATGGCACGGCGATCCTCGGGCTGGGGGACATTGGCGCAGTGGCCGGCATGCCGGTGATGGAGGGTAAGGCCGTCTTATTTGATCACCTGGTGGGCGTCAGTGGCGTACCCATCCTGATTCAAAACCATGATCCCCAGGTGATTATTGATACAGTCCTCAACATTGCTCCAACCTTTGGTGCGATCAAGCTCGAGGACATTAAAGCCCCTGAGTGTTTCGAGATTGAGGAAGTCCTGGATAGCACACTCGACATTCCGGTTATGCATGACGATCAACATGGCACGGCAGTTGTTGTCCTGGCAGCCCTGCTCAATGCCACCCGTTTCTCAGGGATGATGCTCAAGCAGTCAACGGTCGGAATGATCGGTTTAGGTGCTGCAGGGATGGGAATCAGCAAACTGCTGATCTCTTACGGGGTAAAAAAGGTTATCGGTACTGATATTGACCAGAGCGCCCGCGAGCGTCTGGTTGCTGCCGGGGGCAAGAACGGATCCCTTGAAGAGGTGATGCAGAAAGCGAATGTGATTATTGCGACGACTGGACGGCCTGGCCTGATCACCCCGGAGATGGTGCGCAAGGGGCAGGTCATTCTGGCGCTGTCTAACCCGAACCCGGAAATTGAACCGGAACTGGCCATGCAGGTAGGAGCTTCCTTTGCTGCTGATGGCAAGAGCGTCAATAACGCCCTTGCCTTCCCCGGCCTGTTCCGCGGGGCTCTTAACGTCCGCGCAACCAGAATCAATAACAAGATGAAAATAGCCGCAGCCCAGTGCATCGCCCGTCACGCTGAAGAGCATGAGCTGGTACCATCGTTACTGCACCCTGATGTTCACAAAGATGTTACTGCCGCTGTCGAACGTGCGGCGCTGGAATCCGGAGTGATCAAGCACTGGGATGGGGATTGATGTGGGCGGAAAGCTTGTCACTTGTCACAAACTTTCAAATACCCAGAAGAAGATACTTAACAACCGGTACGCACCG
The DNA here is from genome assembly GCA_018399135.1 of Deltaproteobacteria bacterium. Taxonomy (GTDB): domain Bacteria; phylum Desulfobacterota; class Desulfuromonadia; order Desulfuromonadales; family Geopsychrobacteraceae; genus Pelovirga. The sequence continues at coordinate 12,310 of JAGYPB010000052.1, forward strand.
CACCAGCTGCCCACCAACCTCCATCTCGGTCTCTAGTTCGTTGGTGAGCAGAAGGCACTCTGCATTGTCCTTTTTTAAGTTGCTGAAAGCGGCTAATTCACGTTCAGGAATTTCTGCCTGGGGGTTGTCCTCGTACCAGACCTGGATGCGCTGCGTTAGCGCCATACCTTTCTTGACAAGGAAATCGGTCTCACCGTCATCATCACCAAAATAAACTTCTTCATGGCAACGATGCAGATGATTATGAACAACATTCTCGACCAGACGCCCGGCATCGGCTGAGAAAGAAAAAGCCACCCGGTTGCGCAATCCGGTATCAATGGCGTAAGGCTTGAATCCCGCTCTCTGAACATTCTTAAGGGACCAGCTGAATTTCTGTAACTGAAAAGTCAGGTAGCTTTCCAGAATCGCCGAGAGATAATTTTCGGTTTTATCTTGAGAAATAGAAAAGTTATTTTTGAGCTTGTTGACACTGGTCTTCCGGGTGTTATTGGTCATCAGAAAGACCGCTAAGTTCCGCAGATTGGCAACATCACGAATCTCATGGCGGGTCACAATATCCCGATAAAGGATATCCTCAAAATAGTTTTTCAATAACAGCTCACGATCCTCGTCATTTTCCTTAAGCGCAACCTCTGGAAAACCGCCGTACTTGAGGTAATCGTAAAAGTGATGACGAATCAGGGTCTTTTCTGCAAAATATTCAAGTTCTGTATGAACTTTCACATCTTTAAATCGCAAATATTCACTGAATGAAAGTGGATAGACCTCGAACGAAACCTGGCGGCCGGTCAGCTTGGTGCCAATCTCCCGGGATAGCATCTGTGCCGAGGAGCCGGTGACGAAGATCTTCACACCCTCGGTATCAGTGCGACCACGCACCCACCCTTCCCAACCAGAAATATTCTGAATTTCGTCAAGGAAAAGATAACCCTTTCCTTCAGGACAAATCCGTTCACGCCAGGTACGGTAGATTTGTTCCAGCAATGTCACCGAAGCCTCGGTGGCAAAAAGTGGCTCTTCGAGGTTAACCCGTAACAGCTGCCGGGGCTGAATTCCCTTACCAAGCAGGGCATCCATCATTTGCGCCAGCAGGGTGGACTTACCGCAGCGACGCACCCCCTTCAGGACAACGATTTCCTTCGTATCGACTTGGGACAGGCATTGTGACAGCAAATCACGACCAATGCCTGCTTCGACATGTCCAGTTGTCCAGAAACGATTGTAACTGAACAGTATTTCGAGGAGGCGCGCAGTATCCATAGCTCAACCGATTAAAAGGTGTTATATACAGAACTTATCACCGATATGCCGGTTGGTCAAGTCGATAGCATCAAGCCACCCTACTCATCCATCTCCACTGCGCTCACTGACGCAGCCGTCCATGGCCGCTTTTCTGACATCAAGTCAGTGTTCGCTGCGCTTCAAGTTTCGACATAAGAGCAAAAAAAAAGACCGCTTTCGCGGTCTGTTTTTTTTGGTGCCGAAGGGGAGACTCGAACTCCCACGGGCCTACGCCCACTAGACCCTGAACCTAGCGTGTCTACCAATTCCACCACTTCGGCGTGTAACGTCGGCACGTTATAACAAAGGAATTTTTAGTTTGCAACAAAAAAAACATGGCCGCAAACAAGGGTCATTCCGGTCGACGAGGCGCGACAATCAGGGTCTTGTATTTTTTTACGGTCACTAGTCCGGGGCGAGCTCCCTTGGGGCGCGAGACATTTTCTGCTGTCGCCATCATCACCTCCACCTTGGCATCATGTTGTGCCTTGGAATGGCCGGCAGCGATGGTGGCAGCATAGACCATATCTTCAGCGGTTGCGGTGACAGATGCCGTTGAGGTTTTGAGTACCACATGAGCGCCAGGACAATTGTAAGCGTGAAACCAGAGGTCACCGCTTTTCAGTTGCTGACCCGACAGCAGATCGTTGTGCCGGTTATTTCTGCCGCGCAGAACCTTGATGCCGGAAGGGCTGATCAGTTCCTGCGGGGCGCTGGCCTGGCGGGTGCGTTTTTTATGCTGCTCCACGCCTCCCTTAAGCAGGCCCGCTTCATCCAGTTCAGCATAAATGGCTTCAAGATCGGCAGGATCAGGGTGGTCGTCCACCTGGAACAGGAGTTCTTCGAGCCACTGTAATTCGATCCGGGTTTCTTGCGACCGCCGCTGGCTATGCTCTACTCCACGCGCCGCTTTTTTGTATTTTTTGAAATAATTCTGCGCATTCTGTTGCGGTGAAAGACGACCATCAAGAGCTATCTCGAGAGTTTCTCCGGCGTCAGAAAACATATTGACCACACTGAGCTGTACCAGCCCTTTTTTCATCAGGTGGAGATTAGCCAGGAGCAAATCCCCTTTGATTCGATCCTCCTGTGCTTGCTGCTGACGGTCCAACTCTGCGGTGATTTTATACAGACGCCGTTCCAGTTTTTTTTGTTGCCGCACGATTGCCTGACGCAAGCGTTGCTGGATTCCCTGAGGGGTGGCACCGGCTGTTGGGTTGCTTCCCTGCTGATCCAGAAAATCACTCCAGCTCTCACAGCCGGCAGGCCGCTGCAAAAAAGGTTGTAGTTGATCAAGCGGCGCGTCTGGTTTGTCGGGGTAGCAATAATTCTTCCCGGCTAACAGTTGCCGCCCCGAATCCTCGCCATTATCGCGTTTGAGCACGTCAATGATGATGTCATGCTGATCGAGCAGAATCATGTTGCCGGTGGTACCGATTATTTCAATAATTAAAAAACAGGCCCCCTTGGGGCCATGGCAGTCAAAGCGCACCAGACGATCATCATTGACCATCTGCACCCGGTCGATACGACTGAGTCGTGAACGCAATAATTGGCAAAAACGTGGGGGCTGATGCGGGTTGAGCCATTCCCTGCGGGTTAAGTGAATACGCTGCTGCCCCGGCTTGACGGACAGCAGCAAGCGCAGGTTTTCAGCACCGGTCCACAAACGCATGACCAGCATCTCGGCCTCAGGTTGATAGATTTTTGCTATCCGCGCGCCCATCAGCGGTGCTTGTAGTTCAGTAATGAGTTCTTTGAGAAGAGCATATTTCATTGAATAAACCAGATCATTTATGTTGTTTCTGCCAGGGTCGGCACCCAGTCATCTCCATCTCGATGGCAAAACTGAGGAATGTTCTTATCAGAACAATAACCGCCAGCATGCCGACACTGGAAAAAGTCAGTTCAACGGCTACCGTTTTAATAATGTCTGCGGCGACAAGAAATTCGAGTCCAAGCAGAATCCCCCGCGCTAGCTGCAGACGATAGCTGTGAAATAACTCCTCACTAGCCCCTTTTTTGACCAGCAGGTTGAGACTATAGAAGGTTGCGTAAAGCGAAAACAACATGATGATGCCGATTCCCAGTAGTTCGAGAGTGAAGATACTCCACTGGGCAACCGTCAAAACAATCTCATAGAATCCTGCCGTCATGGTCCCTCCTCTTTTTTTGCTTGAAAAAGATCAGCATAGTGACTGACGCATACATCCTTGCGTATTTCGCTTTCAAATCCAATCTGCTAGTATCTGCACTTCACCTGTCCAATGACTAGATCATACGGCCTGTCCATACAATGACATTATTCAAGGAGGCATTCCATGCAAAAAAACTGGAGAATTGAAACCCAGGCAGTTCAAGGAACCTATGAACCGCAACCAACGGAACCACGTATTCCTGCCATCTGCCAGAGTACTACCTATAAATATGACAGCGCCGACCATGTGGCCAAGCTCTTTGACCTGGAACTACCTGACCACATGTACACCCGCATCAGCAACCCCACCACCGCCGCTTTTGAAGGAAAAATTGCCCTGATGGAAGGCGGTATCGGTGCTCTTGCAACATCTTCGGGCCAAGCAGCCTCGGCGCTGGCTATCCTTAACATCTGTCGCAACGGGCAGCATGTCGTCTCAACCGGCACCCTCTATGGCGGCACATATTCTCTGTTCGCCAATACTCTGCCGAAAATGGGCATCGACGTCAGCTTTGTCAACCCGGAGGATACACTGGAAGAGTTGCAAGCGGCATTTCGGCCGGAAACCCGCTGCCTGTTTGCAGAAACCATTGGCAATCCCGGTCTGAATGTCCTTGATTTTGCCAAATTCAGCGAACTGGCAAAGCGCATGAACGTACCGTTGATCATCGATAACACCTTCGGCACGCCCTACCTGTGCAAACCCCTGGAACTTGGAGCCGATATTGTCGTGCATTCAGCGACCAAGTATATCGACGGTCATGGTACCAGCGTTGGTGGGGTGATTGTCGACGGCGGCAACTTTGACTGGAGCAACGAGGATAAATATCCGGAAATTACCGAACCCGATTCCAGTTACCATGGGCTGCGTTATAGGGACACGTTCGGCCCTGCTGCCTATATCGTCAAAGCTCGTGTTCAGTATATGCGCGACCTGGGGACAACTCCGGCACCACAAAACAGTTTTCTGTTTAATCATGGTTTAACCACCCTTCCCTTGCGGATGGAGCGTCACTGCAGCAATGCCCTGGCACTGGCTGCGTATCTACAGCAGCATTCAAGCGTGACCTGGGTTAACTATCCCGGACTGAAAAGCCACCCCAGCTATGAATCAGGGCAGAGATACCTGCCAAAAGGCTGTAGTGGCGTATTAACCTTCGGCATTAAAGGAGGACGAGCAGCCGGCATCAAGTTTATGGAGGCCTGCCGTCTGATTGCCCTTGTCGTGCATGTAGGTGACGCGCGCTCTTGCGTGCTACACCCGGCCAGCACCACCCATCGCCAACTTTCGGAGGAACAACAGATCGCATCCGGGGTTTCCCCTGATCTGATTCGTGTATCAGTGGGTATCGAACATATCGACGATATTGTTGCCGATGTCGAGCAGGCGCTGAAGATCAGTCAAGGCTGACCAGCAATCGACACTCTTAGCCACCAGGGCACCAAAAAATCCAAGTCAACCAATAAAAGTACGGGGACGGGCACCTCACGGAGCCTGTCCCTTTTCCTTGAGAATCGGCAGTCGTAGTCCTTAGACGCCGTGAGGAATGTTTGAACCGAAGGCGAGTGTTGCGAACAAAAAAAGAACTACGATTGCCGATGCACCTTTACAATCTAGCCGGAGAAAAACAATCCATCCGTAGATTCCAGTTGCAGGTTGACTATCTATCTGCTATAGAATTATAAATTCTTTTCCCACCGCATTGATAAACTATAAACTTCAGGACGCAGCAACAGGAGAGACCTATGCCCGATCAACCCCATCATGCCATCGAAACATTGCTCCTTCATGCGGGTCAGCAACCCGACCCGACAACCAGATCCCGCGCGGTTCCGATCTATCAGACAACTTCCTACACCTTTGACTCGGCAGATCATGCAGCTGATCTTTTTTCCCTTAAACAACTGGGAAACATCTACACCCGCCTGATGAACCCGACCAGCGATGTTCTTGAACAACGACTTGCCGCCCTTGATGGCGGGGTCGGCGCTTTGGCCCTGGCCTCTGGTTCGGCTGCTATCACTCTGGCGATCATGAACCTGGCGATGGCCGGTGACAACATTGTGTCCGGACGCGCTCTTTATGGTGGCACCTATAATTTATTCAACCATACGTTTAAGCGTATGGGGATAACCGTCAAATTTGTCGACAGTTCCGATCCTGCCAACATTGCTGCGGCCATTGATGACAACACCAAGGCCGTTTATATTGAAGCCCTTGGCAATCCGCAGAACAATGTTGATGATTTTGACGCTATCGCAACGGTCGCCCACGATCATGGTTTGCCCCTGATCGTCGACAACACGGTGGCCACCCCTTACCTGTTCCGCCCGATCGACCATGGTGCTGACATTGTCTGTTATTCCCTGACCAAGTTCATCGGGGGCCATGGTACCAGCATCGGTGGTGCTGTGGTTGACAGCGGGCGTTTTGACTGGTCGAGTGGCCGTTTCCCCGAATTCACGACTCCGGATCCGAGCTACCATGGCTTGGTTTATCACGAGGCCCTGGGGAACCTTGCCTATATCCTTAAAATGCGACTGACCCTGCTGCGCGACATGGGACCCTGCATTTCCCCGTTCAATTCGTTCCAGATTATCCAGGGTCTCGAAACTCTGCATGTGCGGATGCCCCGCCACTGTGAAAATGCCCTGAAGCTGGCTACCTGGCTGAACAATCATCCTCAGGTTGCAAACGTCAGCTATCCGGGATTGGCCCATCATCCTGATTATACACGTGCGCAAAAGTACCTGCCCAAAGGGCAAGGCGCGATCCTGACCTTTGAAATCAAGACTGGACTTGAAGCGGGTAAAAGCTTTATCAACAAGGTCAAGCTCGCCAGTCACTTAGCAAATATCGGCGACGCCAAGACGTTAGTCATCCATCCGGCATCAACCACCCATTCCCAGCTAACCGCAGAACAGCAGTTGTCCGCCGGGGTGACACCGGGAATGATCCGGGTTTCGGTTGGAATGGAACACATTGATGATCTGATCGCCGATTTAGACCAGGCGTTGCAGGAATAAATAGCGTAACAAAAGAAATAACGTACCTGTTCAGCACCGGATCGGGAATCCTATGTCAAGGGACGCTTTTCGTCATCCATGACCGCTTGTTGTCGCCGTCCATGGCGAC
>JAGYPB010000053.1 GCA_018399135.1 Deltaproteobacteria bacterium
AGCAGTCTTCAGAGTGGTCTGAGCCCCTGGGGTCAGACCCCACCCCTCTGCCAGCCCCATTCTCCCAAAAGCCCGATACCCGCCTAATTCTCCAAATACCAAGGCATCGCCTTAGCAAGGCCTTCTCGAATCCTATACTCTGGCGCATACCCAAGCTTACTAGCCGCCTTACCAATATCCGCCTGAGAATGCCGCACATCCCCCGGCCGAAAATCCCGGCACACCGGCTCTTTTTTATACACCACGCCATTCTCCGCAAGAGCACTCTTCAACGCCGCGAACAGATCATTTAACGTGGTGCGATCGCCCACCGCCACGTTGTAAACCTCGTTCTTGGCAGAATCTTCCGCCGTGGCCGCCAGCAGGTTGGCTTGCACCGCATTCTCGATAAAGCAGAAATCCCGGCTGGTTTCGCCATCACCGTTGATGAACACATCCTCACCCCGCACCATGGCGGCGATCCATTTCGGGATAACCGCCGCATAAGCACCATCCGGGTCCTGCCGCTTGCCGAACACGTTAAAGTAACGCAGGCCAATGGCTTTGAAGCCGTAGCTCCGGGCGAACGCCTCCGCATAAAGCTCATTCACATACTTGGTCACCGCATAGGGCGACAGCGGTTTGCCGATGTTCTCTTCAACCTTCGGCAACGCCGGGTGGTCGCCATAGGTAGAGCTGGACGCCGCATAAGTAAAACTCTTCACGCCCGCATCCCGCGCTGCCACCAGCATATTTAGAAAGCCAGTGATATTGGCGGCATTGGTGGTGATGGGATCATTCAGAGAACGGGGCACCGAACCCAGTGCGGCCTGGTGCAGCACGTAGTCGACACCCTCACATGCCCGGGCACAATCTCCCGAATTCTGGATATCACCTTCGATGAAGGTGAAGCGGGACCACTGTTCCGGTGACACCAAAGACTGAACGTCATTCAGATTGGTTTGGTGGCCGGTGGCGAAGTTGTCTAGGCCGATTACGCGTTGGTTTAGTTTTAGCAGGTGTTCGAGGAGGTTGGAGCCTATGAAGCCCGCAACCCCGGTTATTAGCCATGATTCTGCCTTAAAAGCCAGAAGCTCTCGAAAACTCTTATACTTATTCATCATTTGGATCTACAGTTGGTTGTGTTCGGAGGGAGGGGGCTCGCCGTCGACCAATCACAGAAATGAAAAGAAAGATTAGCATCGGCGCAAACATCCATTTCTGTCGCAAAGCAATACCCAGGTTTGCGGTAGTCATTGCAAGAATTAACCAAGATCCGAGGGCATAGGCCCACATAAATGTGCGGTTCTCGCCAAGCCCTGTTTTTCTGCCACGTAGCAGTGCAACACCGCCAAAAACGAACAACCCAAGTAGGATCAGGTTATCCAGTGAAGCCGCCAGCGCGAAAACACTTCTCGCCTCAAAAATCACTGGTCGGAAAAGGTAGGTAAAGAGTTGCATCGGCAGACTCATTGAAGCAATGTCGACACCTCCACCGCCTTCTGTATTGTATGACTGCCGTTTGTCAATATATTCCGTGAGTGACTCTACATCTATTATCTGGCCAACGCCTGCATACTTGAGCGCAAATGGAACAAGTGCGGCAGCAACGAACGCAGCAAACACCCCCAGCAGAATCTTTCTGATAGCCGATGCGTTACTATCCATCAGCGCTGCCATGGCGATTGCCATCACCATGATTCCCGCCATATGGGGTCTTACGATGAACATTGCTCCAACGGCAAACGCCATCAACAAACCACGCTTCGACAGATTTAGGGAGCTCCATAAAGCCAAGCCTGTTGCCATAAAAGATATAGCATCCTTGCCTAACGCTGACGACCAAAAACTGACAGATGGAAGGAATACTATTAGCGTTCCCAATGTTCGGATCATGGAGTTTTTGTTCTGTGTCGCTACCTTTATGCTTCCCCAAAATGCGAGAAGACCAATCTGTCCAAAAATATTGAAAACAAGAAATGCTCCTAAGAGAGATAACCCCATACCGCTGACCAAAAGGCCAGATATCGCTCGAACGGCTGAAGTTCCAATTCCAAATTCGCCTTCCCATATTTGGCCGTGGTAAAAGTAACTAATTGCGTCCCCACCTGCCGTCAACACATACCAGCAGTAGAACAAACAGAATAATGTATGCCATACATACAATAAAATCGCTTTCGATGACCCTAAAAAAAATCTATTTCCAACAATGACGGATATCAATAAGCCAGCAAAAAATATTACTGCCGCGCTCAGAAAATGATAAAAGGATGAAACTATTTCCAAGAATCTAGCCTTAAAATTAATTGAACAACAAAATATTTTTACTTTGAAATAGCTAACCCTAACTTCGATAGTTCAGAAAAATTTTAAACTACAATGAAATTTATTAAATCTTGCCAACCCAAACCCACCCTAAGAAAATAAAAATTGACACTTTAAATTATTTATAGTTCTTTTCATGATCTCACTCTTCTCAATCATACTAGAGCTCTGCTCACGGACTGTCTTACGGTCAATTTTCTTTACTGACATGCCGAAATCTATCAAATCCGTCAAACTTACCTTTTCAACCACCTTGGCCCAAAGAGCTGATTGCGGAAGGGCAAGATCAGCATGACCTGAATATACCGGCAACCCAAGCGCAAGCATCTCTCTAATCTTTAGTGTCGATCCTTCGTTTAAGTTTTGCCTGTCCATAGCCAAAGAACCTATCCCAAAGTCGGCCATAGCCATAACTTTATGATAATTATTAGGTTTCATAACTCCATGTTTAACAATCCGCACGTTAGAATTCTTCACTAATCCTATTTGATTAACTTGTGATTTCGAAAGACTGCCTATTAAGTGGATATGAATAACTGGACTATTACTAACACATGAACCATGCTTCAGCGCATTTAATAGTCGATCTAATCCGTGCCATGGAGAAAACGAACCACAGATAAAAACCACATTTAGATCATCTGAATGTCGCAAATCTTTGAGGACATCAAGCGAATTAACTTCTACACCGTTGGGATACGTACCCGTGGGCTTTAGTGGGCATCGAAGTTCTCTTTCGTACTCGGCTATCTCATTCGTAACACCTAAAATCATCTTTGCTTTACAAACTGAAAATTTCCCACAAAATTTCTCAACCACTGATGCCAAACGCCCTTTCCAGCCTTGCCTAATCAGCCTCAGCTCTTCTATCTCCTTAGCATGATGGATGCTCACTCGATTTGGTATAAGCGGCGCAAAGATCAAAGCGAATGGGTCGAATGTCATATGGCGCATCAGCACTATGTCATGCGTTTTTGAAAGCTTAAGAGCAACCAGCCATCCATAAAGATTGCGCAGGAAGATCCCCCTAAACAAGTAAGGAATGGTTTTTATGAACTCGGCCGAAGCTGGCCCTGCATGATAACCGACTGTCGTCCATTCAGACTCTTCCAGAGTTTTTGCTGCGTTATGTTCATACTGCAACTGGTTCAGCTGACCGCGAGAAAACTGACGGCATACGGATAAATGAACAATTCTCAATTTAAATCTCCGCCGTTATGAATACCGAAGCTTTTCCGGAACCATAGTACGGGTTATGTCGCGGCAATAATGCGTTAGTAAGTTGCGAAGAAATATAATCCGCATTGGCTCCTACCAAGGTATTCCAGCCGGCCTCAACCAACTCAACCCACTCCGTCTCATCCCGCATCGTTACACAGGGCTTCCCAAAGAAATAAGCCTCTTTCTGGACCCCACCAGAATCCGTAGCCACCAACCGGCAATTCGCTTCCAGCCAAACCATTTCCAGATACCCGACAGGGTCGATCACCCACACATTCTCAGGAATGGTGATGCCATAATCCGTAATCTTGGCCCGAGTTCTCGGGTGGAGGGGAAGAACAATCACCTCGCCACTGTCGCCAAGCCCCTGAAGGATGCTCTTCAAGCGCTGAGGGTCATCCGTATTTTCTGCCCGATGAATGGTGCAGAGTACGAAGTCGCCACCTTTAATATCCAGCTCGGCGGGCAACTGAGGCCTGCGGGCCTTTTCTTTGTAGAACAGGGAGGCGTCGTACATGACATCGCCCACCAGCTTAATCTTGTCCTCGGTAATGCCCTCATTCCGAAGGTTCTGCCTGCCTGTTTCGGTGGGGGCGAACAGGACCTCTGCAATGTGGTCTGTCAGCACACGGTTGATCTCTTCCGGCATTCTGCGGTTGAAACTGCGCAATCCAGCCTCTACGTGGGCGACGGGAATATGCAGCTTGGCTGCAGCAAGGGCACCTGCCAGGGTGCTGTCAGTATCGCCGTATACCAGCACCCACTGTGGCTGGACTTCCATCATCAGGCCTTCCAGCTTTTCGATCATGCGGCCGGTGTTCTGGCCATGGGTGCCTCCGCCGATGCCGAGGTTGTAGTCTGGCTTAGGAATTTCCAGCTCATCGAAGAATACGTCAGACATGTTGGCATCGTAGTGCTGGCCGGTGTGTACGATGACCTCATGTACATCCGGGCGGTGTTCTTTGAAGGCTCGGGAGACGACGGCAGCTTTGATGAATTGGGGGCGGGCACCGATGATGGTTAATACTATCATGCGAATTAGAATCCTATTGCTATTCTTCTAGACGAAAAAGATTAAAACTGTGAAAGTGCAACTGAACGAACTGATTCGACGACCCTTTCAAGTTGCGCTGGCTCCAGATACGGATGCATAGGCAAACTCAAAACTACCTCAGCCACCGCATCCCCAACCGGCAATTCAGCTGCGGCATCCGCAACAGCCGGCTGCTTGTTCAACGGAATCGGATAGTGCACCGCCGTAGGCACGCCCGCAGCCTTCAACTTCTCCTGAACATCCCCACGGTTCTCAACCCGCACAGTGTACTGCGCCCAGGCAGAAACATTATGCTCTTCAATAAACGGTGTAGTGCTGATGCCGGCCTCGTTAAGCAACCGCGTATATCGCTTCGCTACCTGGTTACGTAGCTCAATCTCTTCCGCCAGAATCTCCAACTTCGGCAGCAGAATGGCAGCCTGCAGAGTATCCAAACGGCTATTCACGCCCACGCGAACGTGGTGGTAGCGCCGGTCCTGGCCGTGGCGGGCGATCTGGCGCAGCACGATGGCCAGCTCGTCATCATTGGTGAAGATTGCGCCGCCGTCGCCGTAACAACCCAGCGGTTTGCTGGGGAAGAAGCTGGTGCAGCCAATTGTACTGAGGTTGCAGGATTTCCGGCTTTTGTAGCTGGCACCGAAGCTTTGGGCACCATCTTCGATTACCGGGATGCTGTGTTTCTCCGCAATGGCATTGATGGTGTCGAAATCTGCGCACTGACCATACAGAGATACCGGGATAATCGCCTTGGTGCGCGGGGTAATCGCTGCTTCAAGTTTGGCGGGGTCCATATTGTAGGTTTTCGGATCGATGTCTACATACACAGGCTTTGCGCCCAACACCGCAGGGGTTTCGGCTGTGGCAATGTAGCTGAAGCCCGGTACGATGACTTCGTCATCATGCCCTACTTCGAGTGCCATCTGGGCAATCTGCAGAGCATCGGTTCCGTTGGCTACGGTGATGCAGTGCTTGGCGCCTAAAAATTCGGCCAGTTTCTCTTCCAGCTCGGCTACTTCAGGGCCGAGGATGTAGTTGCCGTGGGCTAGGACTTTCTGGATGTTTGCGTCGATTTTGTCTTTGATTCTTGCCTGTTGGGCAGCCAAATCTACGAATTGCATGTTTAATGAGCCTTTTTGCCACTAAATCCACGAAAGGACACGAAAAAATAAGGGCTTATTGCTTGGTAACCTTGCCGCTCTCCAGCACATACCGCGCTCCGGTGTGCTGGCAGGTGGTTTCTGCGTCACCGGTTACGGGGAGATCCAGCTGTTCGCCGAATTCGCTCATCCAGCCGATCTGTTTGGCTGGTACGCCCACTGCCAGGGCGTAGGCGGGTACGTCTTTGTTCACCACTGCACCGGCGCCTACAAAGGCGAATTCGCCTATGGTTACGCCGCACACGATTGTGCAGTTGGCGCCGAGTGTTGCGCCCTTTTTAACCAAGGTGTTTCGGTATTCGCTTTTGCGCTCGATGAGTGAGCGGGGGTTATAGACGTTGGTGAACACCATGCTGGGGCCGCAGAAAACGCCCTCTCCAAGGTGTACGTTGTCGTACACGGAGACGTTATTCTGGATTTTGCAGTTGTCGCCGATGGTGACCTTATTGCCAACAAAGACGCCCTGACCCATGGAGACGTTTTTGCCGATTTTGGCCCCGCCGCACACGTGTACAAAGTGCCATACGCGGGAACCATCACCTATCTGGGCGCCGTCATCTACAATCGCGCTGGGGTGAATGCTTACAGACATAATGACCCCTTACTGCTTCAGGAACGGATGATAATCGCCAGTCAAACCAGCCGGGGTGGCATTTCGGATGTTGGCTACGGTTTCGATCGCGACGCGGTTTTCTTCGAGACCAAAACCACGCCCCGCCAGAATCTCTTCATAGCTGCGGGTGTGAAGGTCGGTAAAGCCGCCGGAGAATTCGATTTCTTCACCATCCACAGTGATGGAGCGGAACGTACGCTGCCCTTGGGCCTTGGCGTCTTCCGGAACGTATTTGTAGTCCACAGATAAGAACCAGCGTACGCGGGCTTTTTCGTATTCCAGATAACCAGCAGCCATGGTGTCGTCGCTGTAGTGCACTACATTGTCTTGCAGCTTGCCGAAGATGAAATGCAACATGTCGTAAAAGTGCACGCCAATGTTGGTGGCAATACCACCTGACTTCTTCGCGTCTCCCTTCCAAGACTGCAGGTACCAGTGGCCGCGTGAGGTGATGTAAGTCAGATCCACGCCATGCTTGGTGTCGCGGTTTTCGGCCTGCACTTTGTCGCGCAGCGCGATAATAGAGGGATGCACCCGCAGCTGCAGGATGGTATTGACCTTCCGGCCCGTGTCTTTTTCAATATCAATCAGACCGTCGATATTCCAGGGATTCAACACCAACGGTTTTTCGCAAATTGCATCTGCGCCAGCACGCAGGGCGAACCGCATGTGGCTGTCGTGGAGGTAATTGGGCGAGCAGATGGACATGTAATCGACAGCTTGGCCACCGTTAGCTCTGCGGAGTTTGTCAATGTGGCGGTCAAAACGCTCGAATTCGGTGAAGAAGTCGGCATCCGGAAAGTAGCTGTCGATGATCCCTACGGAGTCGTTTTTGTCTAATGCCGCGACCAGATCGTTGCCGGTATCTTTGATCGCTTTCATGTGGCGTGGTGCTATGTAACCGGCTGCGCCTATTAGGGCAAACTTTTTCATGTAATCCTCATTTCCTATAAGATGAATCTTCAGGAGTGACTTGCCAACTTAGACAAGGGCCACAGCGCATTTACGCCAAGAAGAACACCAACTCCCAGCGCTCAGGCTCACGCTGCAAGCACACCTTGTAAACATGGTATGACTGCTCAGCGACAGCCCACCCGGATAAACGATCTTCTGCGCGGCTAGCGATTTCTTTGGACTAATCGCTGCTACTGTTACTACTAACGTGGAGAACAGCTTTCACGAGAAGGCACTTGCCATGCTTATTAATTGGACACTATTTATTTGGCACCGTATTTCGTGCACATTATCGACCCTAGAGCATCCGCTGCCCCATTTGTAAACTCCAAGTCCCAAAGCCGATCAGCGCAGTTTTCGAATTTCATCTATTAACTTTTCGGTCTTCAGCAAATGCGCCTTTCTCCCACGTTCTCGCTGTAGCATTTCTCTATTCTGACAAGCAGAATGCATTGATAATCCAGTAACGCCTGAGCTTAGTTCTTTCTCCAGATCAGCTGATGAATAAACAGCCAACCCCAAGCATTTATAATAATCATATAATGGGCTACATGGGTTAATAAAAACTTTGGCCCCGAGATATATCCCTATTCCAACATTTCCTACCCCCTGTTGCCGCTTATGATTCATAATCATCACAGAACAGCTCTGAAGCATAGAAACATACTGATCAAAATCCATAAATTCCATGATTGGCTGGAATTGATCACCAAAAAATTCAATACCCAGTTCGACTATCTTTTCTCTGTAATGCACATCACCGTAGCTTAACGGTACGACAATTTTCGAGCTTTCGGGTAGTCGTAAGCGACTGAGGATGCGAAAGATTTCAATATGATTATTAGTCGGTGTAGCACTATTACCTACAAGAATGTTTTCACCTGAAACCCACTCCAAGTCCGAACCGCCATCAATCATGCTACTTTGCGCCCCATAGTTCCAAGCCACTGATTTTGGCAGAAACTGTCCCAACGCTGAGCGCAGCTTTTCACTCTCAAAAGGCAGCACAGGACAAAATATGTCAACCCTTTGAATCAACTCTTTCTTTTTTCTTGTATTTGGATAGATAAACTTCTTAAGAAATCCCTTTATTAGACTTCTGCCTCCCCTTCCAAACCTTGGCAATACCTCTTTGACAATTGCAGATGTTTCCGGTTCGAGCATGTCAACGGCATTGGGGTAAATCAGATCATAGTAGTCATAGCCCATTCCGATCCATACAAACTTGACTTTGCCACTCGCACGGGCGACTACTTCAAGCGCAAAACTAGTCATCGAATGCAGAATTATCGCATCATATTCTTCAAGAGATTTTATAAAGTTAGGGTTCAAAAAATACAGCCTCGGCACCCTCACAGGAGCAATTCTCTTTAAATGTATAGGTGGCTTATTACTTCCCGGCAAAATAAAAGTACTGGACTCAGGTACCACCTCTTCAAACTGCGAATAAGCAGCATCAGAGAATATTTGATCATTAATTATGTGAAGTAGATTAATACTCAAAATTTGACCTTACTAACGTCGACTGAAAATTCCCTGAGCAAATCGCACCGTTAAGGAAACCGTTTTCCTTCCAATAATCGATAGGGTAATTAAATAAATAACCAGCATTATCAATCCTGATATTAAAATTTCCAGGCCCAAATGAAAATCGGTGATGCCAATAAAAAAATACCCGCATAATGCGGCCAAACTAGCGGAAAGTAAGGCAGGACCAAAATCTTTGGCTTGCTCTGTCAAACCATACCCTAAGAGCCGACTAGCAAAATAGCTGTTCGGAATATAGCTAACAAAAGAGATAGTGATTTGCCCGAGCAAAATTGCGATTACGCCGTAGCGAAATGAGACTAATAATGTCAGACCATGCATCAATTTCTTTACAATCTCGATATAGAGAAACAGATCAGACCGACCTTTAACCGTAAGAATATTAAGGTTTACTGAGTGCAATGGCATCATCACGGCGACCAAACACAGCAACTGAAAATATGGTACTGCCGGATACCACTTTTCTGGTAACAAAATCTGAAATAATGTGTCAGCCAACGCCGCAGTAAATAGAATTCCGGGGAATAGTGCTACCGTCATCAGGATGACTATTTTCTTATACCCTTGTTTCAACCTGGCGTCATTGTTCTGAAACGATGCTAATGCTGGATAAGTGACAGTCTGAATGGAGCGAACCAATTGCTGAACAATCAGCTCTTTGATCTTGTTAGCAAAGAAGTATAGGCCAGCAACCTGCGCTGAAAATACTTTTGCAATCACGATTACATAAAGATTTTGAAAAACAGTATTGAGCACTCCAGAAAGGAACAACTTATAACCAAAGTTATACATCCCTTTAAGCGACGGCCAACTGAAATGGCGCGTTGGACGCCAGCCTTCCACTCTCCAGAGCAGACCTGTTTGCACTAAGGCGTTCAGCAACGTCTGACTGACCAACGCCCATACACCCCAGCCAACGTAAGCCAGGGCTACTGCAATCACACCAGAAATCACGCTTGCCGGCAGGCTGGCCTTTAACTGAGCCTTGAAGTTCAGGTTTCGGCTAAGGCTTGCAACCTGTACCACCTGGAACGACATGATGATGACAGAGAACGAAGCAACCCGGATCAGATCGACCAGCCTCTGCTCTTCATAAAACTCTGCGATGGCCGGTGCAGCCGCAAACAACGCCCCATAGGAAACCAGCCCCAACACCAGGTTGGCGTAGAACGCCGTTGCGTAATCTTCCTGGGTTATGTTTTCTAGGCGAATCAGGGCTTCTCGGAAGCCAGAGTCCATCAGTGAATTACCAAGGGCCAAGAACACCGCCATCATGGCGACCAAACCGAAATCCTCAGGCACCAAAAAACGAGCCAGCAACAGGGTAACGAGAATGCCCACGCCACGAGTGGCCAGCTGCTGGCTAAAGTTCCAGAGGATTCCGGTGGTGGTTTTGGCGCTTAGTGACATATGAAAGTCGTGTGTTTAACCGCAACATTTTTTCTGGGTAATAACATCACATTTCACGCCGAAAAGTTTGCTTAGTAATAATTAATGGCTATCTTTATAAAGCTCATTCGTCTTCGAGGATGAACTCAACAATCTTCTCAGGTGTATCCAAGCCCTCCGCCTCATCATCACTAATAGCAACCCCAGCAGCCTCACCCACATCCATAATCACCAGCATCACATCCAATGAATCCACACCAAGATCCACAAGTGTCTTGCCCATCTTGTCTTCAGACATCTCCAGGCCTTCAACATTTTTTTCCAACATGGACATAACGATTTTTACAGCTTCTTCGCGGTTCATAGTGCTTCCTATTAGTTTGGTTTTACTTCTTCATAGATTGCAGTCGCCCAGGACAACCCAACTCCGAAGCCTGACATAAGGATTCTTCGGGGGCTGTTATCCAATTCTGTTTCCAACAGGATCGGGATGGACGACGAAACAGTGTTGCCGGTCTCGGAGAGTCTGATAGGGGCCTTCTCAGCAGGTATTCCAGCTCTCTTTATCGTATTTTCCAGCATAAAACGACTGCCTTGGTGCAGCAGAAACAGCTCAACATCTTCAACGGTCAATTCCGCGGATGCCAGAGTGCGCTTGATCTGCTTGGGTACATCCTGCAAAGCAAAATTGAATACGGCCCGGCCGTTCATTTCCAGGCCATGATCTGTTTTCTGGAGCGCTTCACTGCCAGCACCTTTTGTGGAGAATTTTGCAGTGGCAAGTTTGTAGCGTGGCGTGTCGCTGACGAACGTAACCGACGCGGCATCACCAAATAGAAGGCAAGTATTCTTATCTTCCGGGTCAAGAATCCGAGAATAAGGGTCACAAGTGAAGAGCAAGCCCTTGTTCATTCCGTTCGCAGTCATAAAAGACTGAATCACGCTTAAACCATAGACATACCCGGAGCACCCCAGCCCAATATCGAAGCAGGCGCATTCTTCCGGCAGCTCCAGAGCAGCGTGAAGCAGAGCAGAGTTGTGCGGCAAACCGCCGTTGTCCGGATTTTGAGTACACAGAACCACGCATTCAATCTCTGACTTGTCGATCTGCACTTTTTTGCACAGGTGGTTGAAGGCTGCAACGCTCGTGCTAACAACGCTGTCTGTCTCTTCAAACCTAGGTAGAGTTGCAACGCCGATTTTTTGCTCGACAAACTCTCGATCTGTTTCAAACCGATCGGCCTGCTTCAAATTATCGACTCGACCTTTCGGCAGATAACTCGCAACCGACTGTATCCCTAACATGAGTGGCTCCTATTGTTCTGATATGTCAAGAAAAGTACATGTCAGCGATTTTGTCGCCATTAACCAAAACATCACTGCAGGTTAGCCGTGTGCCCACCTGTTTGGTGATGCGAAGCTCCACCTTATCCATTGGGGGAATTGGAAGCCGACCATCGTAACGGGAAAAGACCCATTTTTTTGAGCTATCCACACTCTCTTGGTGCATTTTCTTGCATAGTGAGACCAGCAGTTCAATTTTGTCCGCATGGTGTGGTTTGTCCTGAACGATGGACTTATCGCCAACGATAGCTCCACGGCAAGCTTCTGGCTCATCAAACGCCTGTCGTACAGCCTCTTCAGTTGCGATCGCTGCATTGATACACAGGGAATAACTCTCACCGTCGGTCCCCGTTATTTTAGCTACTACTGCATCGGCCGATGTTGGCGCACGCTCTTCCAATACGCATACGGAGTTCTGGATCATGTGTTTGAATGACACGTTGATCTTGCCTTCCGCCAATTCTCGCTGATCGGCCGCCTTAATCAATGCATTGAACAAGCTGGTTCCGTGAACATAATTTCGGCTGCCCTTGAACACAAACTTCAGCACTTCCGACATAACAATTCCTTACTTATCGTTTGGGGCCGGTTTTAAGGCCAACCATTCGCTTCGCGGGATTACCGAACATCGAATGGTTCGGCTCAACATTTTTGACCACAACACTGCCCATACCCAGCGATGCTTCTGCGCCGATTACCAAATTGTCCCGAACATTAACGCCCATTGCGATAGTCGCACCAGCGTGAACCGTTGTATGGCCACCAAGCAGTGATCCTACAGACATCCAAACCCTATCCTCGACAACGGCACCATGGCCTACGTTGCACAAATTGCCGATGACTACATCGTTCCCGATAAACGTAGGGGCCAGAATGCCACCGGCAATCACGGCATTTGCACCGATTTCAGTGTTGTCGCCAATAGACACACCACCCACATGGGGAAACTTCAGTAATCGACCGTCAGCTGCCCGGTACACCGTCACTCCGTCGCTTCCAATCACCACGTTTTCCCGAATGATAGTATTCCTGCCAATCCGCGAACCACGCTTGATAACGGCACCGGCACAGATCACGCTGCCCTCGCCTATTTCGACGCCAAGCTCGATAACGGCTGAGCTTGCAACCCGCGCCTCGCTCGAGATCTCGGCTTCACTGGTGTAGCCGCTCCAGTGGGCATCTACGCCTGTTGAATGAATCAACCACGTAAGCACGTCCATAAATACAGCTCTGGGGTCTGATACCACGCAGAATTGATTGGAGCCTTGGATTGATTCATCTGGCAATTCATCCGTCAAAACAAAAGAGCCGGTTAACCCTTCACCTCTGCCAAAATGCTCAGCGTTAGCAAAGACAAGCTGGTTATGCCCAACGCTACGAGAGTCACAGGTACCTGTCAGTTCCAGGCCTTCTGCACCGTCAAGTTTAATGGGGCCAACCAGTTCCTCAATAAAGGCAACGATTCTTGAAGAGTTAACTGGCTTTCTAAAAAAGGCGCCCGTTGGTCGAGTTGTCACTCAGCAACCTCCGACACTTTCTTGGATATCATCTCAATCTCTTCAGCTTTCAAACCGGAATAAATTGGCAAACAGACAATGCGTTCAGCTAGTTTTCTGGATTCGGGACAGACAGTTGAAGTTGCCTCCAGAGCTGCTACAGAATCCAACGATGGGTAAAAATACCGGCGCGCAAAGACGCCCGAATCACGAAGGGAGGACATAAGTTCGATTACCTTTCCCTCGTTCTCCAAAGCTACCGGATAGTAGGCATGGTTGTAGCTCGCACCAACTTGAATTTGTTGTTTCTGAAGCTTGCCCTCAAGAAAGTGATTGTAGGCATCAGTAACAGATTTGCGAACATCACTGATTTGTTCAATCTCATCCAGCACACACAAACCCATCGCCGCCTGCAATTCGTTCATCTTGGCGTTGATGCCCAGCTCTTCAATGCTCTCCGGCGCGGTGATGCCAAAGTTGATCATTTTCTTGGCACGCTCCAGGTCTTCCTTGTGCTTGAAGATAACGGCCCCGCCCTCGACGGTGTGAAATAGCTTGGTAGCGTGGAAGCTGAGGGTAGCGGCATCGCCGTGTTTAAGCAGGCTCTCGCCTTTGTAGTTCACACCAAACGCGTGGGAGGCGTCGTAGATGACTTTCAGGTTGTGCTTCTGGGCTATGGCGCCGATGGCTTCTACATCGCAGGCATTTCCGAATACGTGCACGGGAACAATGGCACGGGTTTGCGAGGTAACTCGGGCCTCAATGTTCTTCGGGGCCAGGCACCAGGTTTCCGGGTCGATGTCTGCAAACACCGGCCGGACGCCATCCCACTTCAGAGAGCTTGCAGTGGCAATGAAGGTGAAAGGTGTTGTGATCGCCTCTGCAGGTTTTCCGTTTGCCGGCTTATTAATGCCGAGGGCGCGATAGGTAATTTGCAGCGCCAGCGTGCCGTTTGATACCAGCAACAAATTTTCAACGCCCAGATACTTTTCCAGCCTGCTCGTAAGCTCCTGCGCCAACGGGCCGTTATTGGTCAGCCAGTTGCGCTCATAGATGCCATCTAGGTATCTGTTGAGCTTTTCCCGATTTGGCAGGTACGGTTTGGTGACGGGGATCATTTCGCGTCTTCCAGAATGTCTAGCAGGTATTGGCCGTAACCATTTTTCTTGAGCTGATCGGCCTGTTGCAGGAACTGCTCCTTGGCCAGCCAACCCTGGTTAAAGCCGATTTCTTCGAGACAGGCGATCTTGTAGCCCTGCCGCTTTTCGATGGTTTCCACGAACTGCGCCGCTTCCAAAAGACTTTCGTGAGTGCCAGTGTCGAGCCAAGCGAAGCCCCGTCCCAACTGCTCGACGTTCAACTTACCTTGCTCCAAGTAAGCACGATTTACGCAGGTAATTTCCAGTTCGCCTCGGTCGCTTGGCTCTACCTGCTTGGCGATCTTTACCACGGAGTTATCGTAAAAGTAGAGGCCGGTTACGGCGTAGTGTGATTTCGGGTGTTCGGGTTTTTCTTCGATGGAGATGGCGCGTTTGTTTTCGTCGAATTCGACTACGCCGAAGCGTTCCGGATCTTTTACTTGGTAGCCGAATACGGTGGCGCCCTCGGTTCTTGCGGCGGCTAGTTTCAGTTTTGGGGTGAATCCCTGCCCATAAAAAATGTTGTCGCCCAAAACCAGGCATACACTGTCGTTGCCGATAAATTCCTCACCAATAATAAAGGCCTGGGCCAGGCCGTCCGGGCTCGGTTGCACTGCATAGCTAAGATTGATGCCGAATTGCTCACCTGTGCCCAAAGCACGCTTGAATCCTGCCAGGTCTTCCGAGGTGGTTATGACGAGAATGTCCCGGATGCCCGCCAGCATGAGCACGGACAGAGGGTAGTAGATCATGGGTTTGTCGTACACCGGCAGGAGTTGTTTGGAGGTGCCGAGTGTTATGGGGTACAGACGGGTGCCGGAGCCGCCTGCGAGGATTATTCCTTTCACTATTTTCACCCTTTGGTTCGGTGATTTGGGGTCTGTCCGCGTAGGGACAGACCCCGTCGAGGCTTTGGTGCCTGGGCCTTTAAAGTACTTAACTTGTTACGCCCAGACGTTCTCTTTGGTAACTGCCGTCTTGTACTCGTTGGCACCAGTCGAGATTGTTGAGATACCAGTGCACAGTTTTACGGAGGCCGGATTCAAAGGTTTCTTCCGGGGCCCAGCCGAGTTCTTTCTGGATTTTGCTGGCGTCTATCGCGTAGCGCATATCGTGACCGGGGCGGTCTTTTACATTGGTGATCAAGTCCCGATAACTACGCTCCTGTGGACGAAGTTCCTGGAGGATGTCGCAAATCGTGTGAACCACTTCGATATTCTGTTTTTCGCTGTGGCCACCGATGTTGTAGGTTTCGCCGGGCTTGCCTTCGGTGACGACTTTGTAGAGGGCGCAGGCGTGGTCTTCCACAAACAGCCAGTCACGGATCTGATCACCTTTGCCGTAAACCGGAAGTGGCTTGCCTTCGAGGGCGTTGAGGATCATCAACGGCACGAGTTTTTCCGGGAAGTGGTAGGGGCCGTAGTTGTTGGAGCAATTGGTGACCAGTACCGGCAGGCCATAGGTGCGTTGCCAGGCCCGTACCAGGTGGTCTGAGCTGGCTTTGCTGGCGGAATATGGGCTGCTGGGGGCGTAGGCGGTTTGTTCGGTGAACAGGTGTTCTTCCGCGTTTGGTGTTTCGCTTGGGTGCGGGAGGTCTCCATACACTTCGTCTGTGCTGATGTGGTGGAAGCGGAAGTTGGCTTTCTTTTGGGCTTCCAGCGCCTGCCAGTATTGGCGAGTGGCTTCCAACAGGTTATAAGTGCCTACGATGTTGGTTTCGATAAAGTCTGCGGGGCCGTCTATGGAGCGGTCTACGTGGCTTTCGGCGGCCAGGTGCATGATGGCGTCTGGCTGGTGCTGGGCCAGCACGCGGTCAACTTCGGCGCGGTTGCAGATGTCTACTTGTTCGAAACTGTAGCGTTCGCTGTGGCTCACTTGGGCCAGACTTTCTAGGTTGCCGGCGTAGGTTAGTTTGTCGAGGTTTACCACTTCATCTTGGGTGTTTGTGATGATGTGGCGGATTACGGCGGAGCCGATGAAGCCGGCGCCGCCTGTTACTAGTAGTTTCATTTTGGTGCTTTGCTCTGGGCTTGGTGATTGACGCTGGCAAATGGGTGGGGTCTGACCCCGTTCGGGGTCAGACCCCTTTTGTAGCCTGCTCGGATTCGTCTTTGCCGGAGCGGATGAACGCTATTACGAACACGGTGAATACGCCTAGCATGCCGCCTAGCATGGTGGCGACTATCGCGATCAAAGCACGCTTCGGTTCGCTTTTTTCCTGAGGCACTACGGCAGGGTCTACCGTTTTGAAGATGTATTCACGTTGGGCGTTGGCAAGCATTACTGTGCGTGTTTCTGTTTCTATGAGCTGGTAAAACACTTGCTGCATGCCGGCGATGTTGGTTTGGCGCAGTTTGTCTTCCAGGTAGGCGATGCTGGCTTCGGCTTCTTGTACATCTTGGGCGCGCATGTGTTCGTTGATATCTTGTACGAGCTTGTCTAACCAGTCTTTTGCGGCGACTGGGGAGAGGCTTTTGATACTTATGGTGACCATGCCGGTTTCTTTGTTTTCGCTAAGATTTAGGAGCTGGCGGAAGGCTTTTACCAGATCCCAGTCTGTGGGTTTAAGGGCCTTTCCATCCTCATTTTCGAGCCATTCGTTCGCTTCCGGGTTGTAAGCCTTCTGGTTTATTACCCAGCTCTCATTGGCCATGTTCCATGCTTTGGTGGCCATGAGTGGCACTGCTAATTCGTGGCGATGAATGAAATCAGTGAGGAATGCGCGGGATTGCAGGGTTTCTTTGGCTAGTACGGTTTTGTTGGCGCTGCCTCCGCCACCAAGGTTAACGCCGGCCAGGCTGGCCAGACCGCTGAGTTGGCCGCTGATTCGGCTGCCGCCTTCGTTTTGGGCTGGGGCTAGCAGGGCGTTGGCTTGGTAGATATTTGGTTGGCTCAGGGCGTAGAAGACGCCTACTGCGGCGAAGACGATGGTGAAGAGAATTATTATCCATTTGCCTCGCCATAGGGTGGCGAAGAGTTCTCTTAGGTCTATTTCGTCGTCTGGGTAATGTGTTGTGGTTTGTTCGGCCACGGATATTGTTCCTTGGTTTAGCTTGGGTGCCTTGTGGGTCAGACCGCGTAAAGTCAGACCCTGGCCGTTTGTTTGCTCGGCCGCGATTTTCGTGCCTTTGTCTGGTTTAGTGCCTGGTGGGTCTGACCCCGTTCGGGGTCAGACCCTGGCCGTCGACTCTGGTCGCGGATATTAGAGGTTGCCTACGGCGGCGGCGCCCAGGGCCATTTGGTAGACGATCTGGCTTACGTTGGTCCAGAGTTCGAGTTGGTTCAGGCGGTCTACGTCTATGGGCA
>JAGYPB010000054.1 GCA_018399135.1 Deltaproteobacteria bacterium
GACCTCGCGGGTTCGGCGTGTGAACAATCCCCTGGACATTGGTGCAGCGGGGTAAAAACAGCGTTCCGGGTGAGCGAGCAGTGGTCTGAAGCCGTGTTTTTTGATGCCCCGGATCGATTCCAGAATCAAGCGGGATGAGGGGCAAGCCGGGGGGATTTCAAAAAGGAGCAGATCGGTTCCTTCCAATGGTTTTGCCTGGGTGATGATTTCCGGAAAAAACTCATCGACATAATATTCCATACCGGTTTTCAGCTGTAACGGGATAGCTTCTTTGGCCAGCAGATAGCGCAGCCTGCTGACTCCTGCTTCGACCTGTGCGAACGTGGTGTCGTACAGTCCGGGAATGTGATGAGGCGTACAATAAACGGTTGTAAACCCGCTGTTTGCCAGTTTTCTTGCCATCAACAGCGATTCAACGATAGTACGGCTACCGTCATCAAGGTTCGGCAACAGATGGCAATGATAATCGATCATGGGTGAATTCCGTATCTGTCGGATCAACCGGTTACCCGGACGATCCGGTCGTCATGATGATGACCGGCGCCCTTTTTTACCCTTTTTACCGCGGGAATCGTCTTCATCACCGTAATAGCCACCGTAATAGCCACCGTAATAGCCACCGTAATATGAGGCGCCTTTTGAGGATTTATCGTTCAGGACCAGGCCGGCGACCGGGGTGGGAATATTTTTCAGCAGATCCTTGAGTGCCGCTGTCGCCTTACGCCCCATGCGCCCGACTTCATAAACGACGATGGTGATATCGGTCAAGCGACTCAAGATCAAGGCATCGGTCACGAGCATCAAGGGCGGCGCATCCAGAATCACATAGTCGTAACGCCGTTTTAATTCGTCGAGTAAATCGGCCATCGCTGCCGTTTCCAACAGTTCCGCTGGATTCGGCACTTTCATTCCGGAAGTGACATAGTTAAGGCCTGGGTAATCAGTCGCGACAATGGCTTGCTCCAGCGTCACATCCCCGAGTAACAGATCAGATAACCCGTCGCTGCGTTTCCCCCCGAAAAAATGCTGCAGGGTCGGCTTACGCAAATCGCATCCCAGCAACAGCACGCGCTTGCCGGTCTGGCTGAGAACCAGGGCCAGATTGGCTGAGATGGTACTTTTTCCTTCATCCATCAGGGCACTGGTAATCATGATCAGTTTTTTATCTGCCGATACGTTGGATAAGTGCACCGCCGTCCGTAACATGCGAAAGGCTTCCGCGGCCGTTCGTTTCACGCCGGGGTCGGTGATCAGAATGCGCTGTAGATGGGACTGTTTGGACGAGCGTTGATGAGACAGCCCCAGAAAAGGGATGGTCACCAGAATCTTGGTTCCGAGCAGCCGTTTGATCTGCTCAGGATCTTTGAGACTGTCGTCCATATATTCACGGAAAAAAGCGGCACCGACCCCGGCCATCAGGCCAACGATGATCCCCAACAACAGGTTTTTCTGTTTCTGGGGCTTCACTGGTAAACGTGGCGTGATCGCCGGATCGATGATATCGATATGACTGATGGTGGAAGCCTGAATAATGCGTGCTTCTTCATGCTTCTGGAGCAGAAAGATGTAGATATCGGCGTTGACCTTGGCCTGACGGGATAACTGGGCCAGGCGACGCTGGGCGTCCGGCAACTCTTTGAAGCTTTGTTCGTACTGGTGCAATTGCTGGTTGAGGTTGTTTTCCTGCTGATACAGATCGGTCAACAGTCCCCGGTAGGTCGCCAGTAGTTGCTTCTGGGTATCGGCAATACCGCCGCTGATGCTGATCAGAGCACGGTGCTCGCCGGTAAATTCCAGGGAAAGGGCCTGCTTTTGCAGCTCGAGTTCGGCCAGTCGGCCGGCAAGCTGGGCTACCCGCGGTTCTGTGAGCAGCAAGGCCGGTACATAGTTTTCGTTGCGGTTGATGGCGCTCTCGACCGACTCGACGGCCACATTCAACTGACTGCGCCGAACCTGTACAGCGGCAAGATTTTTTTCGATCTCAGCCAGGCGGTCAATGGCGAGGCTGACGCCTGAATCAAGCTCAAGCAGTCCCGATTCACTCTGGTAAAAGGCGAGCTGTTCTTCGGCGCGATTGAGGTCCTCACGAATATTGTCAAGTTGGCGGGAGATAAAATCGAGGGATTTGCCGGCTTCTTGCGATTTTCGGCTGACGGTTCGCTCCAGAAAAACCTGGGCAATGGTATTGACAATCTCTTCGGCGCGATGACGATCGGAATCCTGATAGGACAAGTCGATAATATTGGTATTACGCCCGCGCTGGGATACCGTGAGGTTGCTTCTGATCTGGCCGACGGCAGCATGCTCGGGGATCAGGGTCAGGCGCAGGAGGCTGCCTGGCTGACCGGAGAATTCACTGATGAGCAGCCTCAGGCTTTCTGTCCGCACCAGGTCGCCAACAACCCCTTCGACCGGGCGAGAGAAGCTTTTGTGGTCGATCAGGTAGCGGTTATCATCCATCAGGGTCAATTGATAGACCGGCTCTTGTGCGCCGGAAATAAATTCAACAATAGTGACATCCACCGGCAGGCTGTTGCGCTGAACATGCCAGATCAGCTTCAGTCGCCTGACTACTTCTTCGGCAATGGTGCGGGACTTGATGATTTCAATTTCCGATTCGATCGGGCTGGTGGAGCCCAAACCCAGGTCTCCGAGCAGGTCGACCTTGGCTTTTTCACTGCGGACGTACAATGTCGCGTCCGCCTGGTATATCGGTGTCGCCAGAAACGTATAGGCTGCGACAGCGCCGACGATTACGACAAAACAACACACCAGGATTTTGTAACGTCGCCGCAGTACAAACAGATAATCGGACAGGTGAATCTCTTCCATGTCGGTCGCGTTCGGCGGTTCTGCAGCTGCGGAGTTATTGGTGTCTCTGTGATGATTGAGCGTCATAGGTGGGGTTTTCCCTGGGTTCAGCCGTCAAACGTGACCTGTCGGCGTTACTGCGCGCTGCCGTGTTGGGTCAGGATTGACAGGTTCGACGGTGGTATGCGGATACGGATGGATTAATTGTCGCGCAGATATTTGATGGAGACAAAGGGCTGGAGGATAGCGCTGACCATCTGCAATGAGGGCAGCAGGTCCTGAATGGCCTGGTTCCAACTGCCAACGGCGCTGCGCGGTACGTAGATAATATCCCCTTCTACCAGCTCGAAGGGCAGAGCCCGACCACTGAGGATCAAATGGTGGTCGACCGTGATGAGTTCACCGCGGGTTGGTGACAATGAGCGAATGATCCGGATATTGCCGACCTGACCGCGGGTTTCAAAGATTCCGGCTGACGCCAGGGCCTGGGAAATGTTCAGGCGCCCGCTCGGCATGGCCACCGCCCCGGAACGACTGACTGCACCAAAGACGAAGACATTCTGGTTTTTATCGTCAGGCACGAAGATGGTGTCCCCCCCTTGCAGTTGAATATTCTGATCCAGGGCCCCTTCCTGCAGCAGACGATAAATGTCGACCGGCTGTGTTCGGTTGTTTCTGATCAGCCGGGCGCTGCGCAGATTGGCACTGTCAAGGGTTCCTCCACCCAGGGAGATGCCGGCCAGCAGGTTGTGCGGGCGATCGAGGTAATGAGTGCCGGGATTACGAAACTGCCCGAGTAAATACACAGGCTGGCTGCGATGCTCGGCGATTTCGACGAGAACCCAGGGATCGACCAGATAGCGGGAGAATTGTTCTACCAGCATATGCTCAACCTGGGTCGCGGTGTTGCCGGCAACATGAACCCGACCGATCAGCGGCAGACGCAGATACCCATCACCGTCAATACGACTGCCGGTACCACGCCCGGCAGAGGTGCCGGCAACGGCACCGGGGCTGCTCAACTCCGGGCGGCCAGCGACATTGACCAGCAGCACGTCACCATGATCGATACGGTAATTGCGTTGTTCTGCCTGACGCTGAAGGGGTAACCGCGTTTGGGGTACGGCATGCTGATCTTCCGTTGCCACCGTTACCGATAAGCGTTCCACCACAGCGCTGGTCAGCAAGCGCTCTTCTGGCGCCCCGACCAGCTCGGCATAACTGATACAACCCACCAACATGGCACTGATCATGGTTAACAGCACAGTACGAAAAATATTATTCATTTAGTCATTTCCTGACGACCTGTTCGGTGCGTAGAATATCGAATTCAGGACAAGCTACCGCCCTTTCGAAACGCAATAGCTTTCGATTTTTATCAATTATTCTGGATAGTTGTTAAAGCAAGCAGGGCCGAAAAAAACGCACCTTCTCATACGGGCCACACCACCTTCGGCGTTTTTCAGCCGACGACCAGGGCCCCGGCCTTGACATTGGCTTTGACGGTTCGGCCGAGCATGGACAAGAGAACCTGTACACGTTCCTGTTCGCATCTGGAAACAATCCCCCGGCGCCCGCGCAGTGGACCCTGGTCAATCAACACCCGATCGCCGGGTTTAAACGGCAGCCGGAATTCTTTGTCGTACTTTTGCTGCTGTTGCTGTTCGAGCTTTTTAAGCCGGTTGATCAACGCGTCGCCCACGGGTTGCGGCTGCGGTCCGAAGGAGACCAGGTTCAGTACACCGTAAGTACTGCGAACAGGTGCCAGACTCTGTTCCTCATCGCTTTGTCTGACAAACAGATATCCGGGAAACCAGGGGGTTTCTTCCGGCTGCCAGTCTCCGTTCCTGTTGATCCATTGCCGGTACCTGGGCAGGTAAACCTGGTAATCCTGACGCAGCAACTGGCAGCAAGCCAGATGTTCCTGTCTGGGCTTGGTTCGCACCAGATACCAGGGAAAAGCCACCCGCGGGAGATTTGCCTCCGCGCCTGAAGGCTTGTTTGAACTGTCCTGGCCATCCGGTTCCAGCATCGCGCTGTCTCTTTTCTGTCGTTTAACGCCCGAATACCATGGTGATGCCGGCGGTCACGACTCCATAATCGCGGGCAAAGGTACTTTGGGTATAACGGTTGTAAAGCAACGGAATATGTCCGTTAAAGTGGTTGCGATAATAGCTGCCGCCCAGGGTCAGGGCGATCTGGCGATTCAGTCGCATGACCAGTTCGGCACTCAGGGTATGATTGCTCTGGTAATCATTCAGCCCGCCGTCTCGCTGCAGGAACTGGTAAGCATATCCAACGTGGGCGGCAACCCCGAACAAGGTTTCGTAATACAGATCAATACCGGCTTTGGCATAATGCTCGCGGCGATCGAGATCGGTGTCGAGGTCCTTCAGCAGCGGGCTGCTGGTATCCACCCCGTAATCCTCCAGATTATGCTCCAGCTGCCCTGTAATCCAGGTTGAACCGACTTCGGCAAACAGGGCGATATTAAACCGCTCCCAGCGCCGTCCCGCTCCGCCCCGCAGATACAGGGTTGTATCGTTGCTGCTGCTCAACCCCAGCTGCAGGGGATCCTTTACGGTTCCGTCACGGGCCACCCGGGGCGAACTGTAGATCAGATCATCGTAGTGAATGACGATACGTCCCGGCTCTTCGGTGACCCTGACCCGGTCTGATACCTTACGGGCCAGATAATCAATATCCGGTATTCTTTCCGTCGAAAAGTCCGCCGAGCGATTATGCCGGACACCAAAAACACTGAACAGATAAGCGGCTGACGTGTCTGGCCGCTGATACAGATTGTGGCGCCGGTTGACACTGAGCTGGTAGCTGTCAACCGATAAATCAGCGAAGGTGACATCAAAGATGCGGTAACTGTACCCCCCCGAAACCATCAACTGATCTGTCAACCCGTAGGAGACCAGCAGTCGTCCCCCTTCAAGGTCGCCAAGGCTGTCACTGCGAACGCGGGAACTGACTGATGCGCTCCGCGCGGCTTTGATGCCCAGGATATCGAGGGTATCGTTCATGCCGAGGTAGTCGGCTGAAACCTCAAGCTGTCCTGCGGCCAGGGTCACTCCGGACTGATAGTCACGAACGACAAATACCTGGGCGCAAAGGGTACCCGGCACCACCTGAACGAGTGATAATAACATCAGCGCCGCAAGTGACCCTGGCCGTCCTGGCCTGCTTTTACGCAGGAGCTTGAAAGAAAAATCAATAAGAGAAAACAAACAGGATATTCCCCTCGCGGTCGAGTCTGCAGCCTGGCCGCACATCAGACAAAGCCATTCCATAGCAAAAAAGACAATCTGCTCGCAGCTTACATGGACGTATGCCAGACCAATAAGCAAATGACGAGCCAGGACAATAA
This sequence comes from Deltaproteobacteria bacterium, assembly GCA_018399135.1. Classification (GTDB taxonomy): domain Bacteria; phylum Desulfobacterota; class Desulfuromonadia; order Desulfuromonadales; family Geopsychrobacteraceae; genus Pelovirga. Next base: position 6,188 of record JAGYPB010000054.1, read on the forward strand.
CTGCCCTTTATTACTGTCATTTTTTTTGTCTGCCGGAGTGATCATCTCCAGAGACGTTCAGAATAAAAGCTCACTGTCGCCCTGGGCCTTTCAAAACGGCAGAGACGGCAATAAAGGCCTGTTCACCATTGATGCGTATAAAGACAGCCAGGATGCTATAGATACAGGGCACAGGGCAGCGGTTCAGGACGCACTGCGCTTAAGCTGGGTGACGTTGTCAGTCGTCCGGCGCCCGCTTTGCCCTTCAAAAAAACCGCCGGCATCGATAACAAAGGTGTCGGTTGCCGTTTGTCCGTAGAGTTTTCCGGTTTTGTGGATATGAAGCGTACCGCATTCCACGTTGCCATCAATTCGTCCGCCAACCTGCAGGTTCAAAGCCAAGACTTCACCATTGACCCTGCCGGCCGGTGCAACCAGCACATCGGCATCACATCGAACCTTGCCGTCAATCCTGCCGAAAATAACCAGGGCACCTTTAACGTCAAGCTCCCCGTTGACAATGGAATTATCACTGACAATGGTTACATCTTTGTTTATCTCCTCATAAGCCAGGGGCGAACCCTTGACTGTGCCTTCACCATGACTCTCGTCAGCGGTGCTGTTCTGCTTCGTCAACGAGTCGGACTCAATGTTGGCGGTGCGGGTTCCCGCAGGGGCTTCCTGGCCTTCCTTGGAAAAAAATTTCATCTGACTACCTCCACATTTTGGTTTCGATTAACAGACAGATCGAACGACAGGTCCTGTATGGTGCCTGAGGCTGGGTCTGTTGTTTGCTGGTTGTGAACAAAAAACAAGATCCTGCTGCCGGGGGCGACTATCAGGGGATCGTTTTGTAAACCAGCTCAGATCGCAATGGTGATCCGATGTCACGCGGCGACCGCCTGGGTCGGCGGTGCTTTCCTGAAAAAACTGCTCCTTCGGCAATATGCAGTTCAGGTGTGTCAATATCGCCAAATATCTGCGCTGTTTCCTTGATATCCACGCGCTTTTCGGCATTGATGTTTCCATTTACCTGCCCGGCAATAATTAAATGGCCTACCTGAATATCACCGGTGATATGCCCTTTCGTGCCGACTGTCAGCTGGCGCCCGTTCAAGATGTTCCCCTGAAAAACACCATCAACAACGGCTGATGTGCCATAGGAAAGGTCGCCACTCATTTCAACTCCCTCACAAATAAAGACGTCGATCTGCTTACCGGCTGTTTTTTTCTTTTTAAACACGCTGTTCGCCCTCACTAACAGGTTGCATAAAATCTCTAATCCAGTGAATGTTCTTTCATTGTGGATGCTATCTGATCGGCATCATGGTTTGATACCGACAGTAAAAAGGCTTTCAATGCTTCGGCCTTGATCGGTTTCCACAAAAAATAGTGGCTGATCTCCCTGCCATTACGATAAATGTCGTACTCGATCCGGCCGGTCATCATGACGCGCACCATATCCGGGTATTGCTCACTGATACCACTTAGCAACTCGAAACCATCTATACCCGGCATACACATATCAGCAACGATAACGTCGACAGGTATGATTTTAAGGGCGATCAATGCTCCTTCTGCGCTGTCGGCGTAAGTAAATTTCCATTCGTCCGAAAATGGATGCAGAATCCTTCTCAGGGAATTCAGAATGGGCTTTTCATCATCAACAAACATAACGGACAACGACATGACTCACTCCATCAATAAGGTTTTTTCCGCTGGCAGATCGAATCAGTCGGGTCGCGTTATTGCTGGAAGCCCTATATTCTGTCGGCTGCCGTCCATGCAAGAACCCCGCGCGCATCCCGACATAAATCTTCAAGCAACGGTTCATCGTCTACCGGGCTGATATCCGCAACCGCCATCAGGCCGGCAATACCCAATGACTCAAGAGCTGCCTCATGGCTCTGTCCGGTGACGATGCTGTAGGCACGAACCATCAATGATGTGTAATCCATTGTTCTATAAGCCGTCCGTGAGAATAATTGTCAGGTGGCATCCATGTAAGGGCTGCGACTTTCATCAAAGCGAACCCTTAAGGCATTAATAATTTTTGTGATCGTTGAGTAGCGGTATTCACTACCCCCCTCAATCCGGTTGATGGTTTGTACAGATAGACCGGTCATTTTTGCCAGTTCGGTTTTTCCCACGAGCAATTCTTCTCGCCGCATTTTGATGAGGCTTCCTATTTGTTCATTTCTGGCCATATCGACATCCTTCGTTCAGTAACAGCGACAGCAACCTGACAAACCCTGATCACATTTTTATCTGTCTGTTTTTTTAATTTTTATATAGCAAAAAGCGAGCCTACTTTGAAATCTCCCCAATAAAATTATATTACTTAATAATTACAGGGTCTTAGATTTGAAAGCGGGAACAGGAAAGGGATCTGGCGTCGAGGAAAGAAGAAAAGAGCAAACCAGCTTTTCAATATGAAAGGGGCTGTTTTGCAGAAAAGACTTTCAAAACAGCAGTGCAGAATAAAAGCCCCGGATCGTTGACCCGTGATTAAAGATTGGAGCGTTCTGCGAAGGTTAATTGGTCGCGCAAAAGCTTGTCCCGCTTGATGAGCAGTTTACGCTGTTTCCACAAAAAACGTTGAGCCCGCCATTGCGCCAGTGCGGTGATGAAATGTAACGTGAACCGACGACACCTGGGGAGATGCACCAGTGGTTGCAGGGGAGCACCAAACCAGGGGAGATGCTTGCGAACCAGATCATCACTGGCAGCAACAAACATGACAGCGTTACCTGGAGCACCCTGCCGGCCGGCCCGGCCAAACAGCTGCCAATCTACCCGACGCGATTCGTGCGGCTCAAACATCAGCACATGTAATCCACCGATGCGCGCTACCTCCGATGGAATTTTAATATCTGTTCCACGCCCCGCCATATTGGTCGCTACGGTTATTTTACCCGGTTGTCCGGCCTGAGCCACAACATAAGCCTCCTGAGTATGCTCTTTGGCATTGAGCACGGAACAGTCATAACCCTGTTCCATCAGCATCTCGGCAATTTTTTCGCTATCACTGATACGTCTGGTGCCAACCAGAACCGGCAACTGCGCCAGGTGCAATGCGATGGTGCGATGGACAATAGCCTCAATCTTTTCTGCTTCGGTTAAAAAAGTTTGTGCCGGAGACACGACTAAACGACTGGGCAATCGTGACGGAATACGCACTGTCAGCACATCGTAGGATTGCCATAACTCTCCGGCAATTCCCTGCAAGGTTCCACTGGCTCCACATAACCGATGATAATGTTTAAAAAAGGACTGAAAGCTTTTACGCGCCATGGTACGGGTGGGCTGGGTCAATTCCACTCCTTCGCGGGCTTCGACGGCCTGATGCAGACCATAACTCCACGAACGACCGGGCATACTCCGGCCGGTATTTTCATCGACAATCACAATTTTTCCATCGTCGACAACATAATGCCGGTCACGTTTAAAAATATCGCGGGCGATCAATGCCTGGCGCAGCAGTTCTTCACGACGTTTGTCATTACGCCACAAGGGGGGCAGATTGAGACAGAGGGTGTCAAGAAGAGTCTGACCCTCATCGGTGAACTTCACATCAAGATATGACAGGTCGATATGATAATGGTGATCCGGGGCAAATTGATCTGCCAGTTGGCGAGCCAAGGTTACCGCCTCCAGCAACAGGTTATTCTGATCCGGCCCGGATATAATCAGGGGGGTATTGGCTTCGTCGATCAATACGCTGTCGGCTTCATCGACTACAGCTGAAAAGAGCCCGCGCATGACCGGTTGCCGTAACAGACCTCCCCGCATGGCGCGGAGGTGACGCTGCAAGGGGTTCCGCACTCCTGCCAGGGTCAGATCATCGCGTAAAAAGTCGGCCAGCAACTGCTTGCCGGTTGCATATACAACATCGGCCTGATAGGCAAGCGCCAACTGCTCTGACGTCATATCCGGCAGGGCCGTTGCGACCGTAAGGCCGCACAGCTGATAATAGGGGGTCAACTCCTGCGTATCCCGCTGTGCCAGGTAATCGTTAGCGGTCACGACATGACAGGGGCGACCGTTCCAGCCAAGCAGGGCGGCAACCAACGCCAAAGCAAGGGTTTTTCCTTCCCCGGGTGCCAACTGGACGATCGCACCCTGGTGCATGGAGATAGCGGCTGACAGCTGTACCCGATAGGGCGTCATTCCCAGACTCCGATCCATGGCAACGGCGAGCAGAGCCAGAGCCCTGGGACGCCACGCGACAACACTCTGAGGTGCCTGGGTTCCGGTGTCTTTGCTGAAGTGTGCTCGACAGCTATTCAGTTGTTCTTCAAGGTTGTCTCTATCCAGCTCTGAAAACTGCTGGAGGAGCTCTTCTATAACGCGGATTTCCCGATGCCGTTGCCTGGAATAGTGTCCCAACAGGTGGTTGACACGCCGACCAAACCGCCTGGTTGCCTGGTTGGCCGAGGCTTCGCCGGACCTGGGCGGATACCAGACCCTGGTGCTGATGGCCTGCCCAATCACAACAAGAGTCCATAGCGTTTTTGCAGCAGTTGCATGATGCCGCGGCGGGCCTGCTTGAGCAGGGGTTGAGATCCCAATGTGACGCACAATTCACCCGATGCACCGTGTAAAAGAGTAGCAAAGGTCAGCTGATCTGTATCGGGCAGACGAACCCTGACCTCATAAAATCCCTCTGCAGCCTGTTGGCCATCCTGTGCGTCAGAACGGACGGCAATAGCCCCTCCCCCGGCCCAACCGAGGGCGGCAGAGACCAGTCGTTCCCGTTGGTAGGGGATCAGGTGAAGGGCTTGCGCATTGAGATTCACCATGGTGTCAGCCTGACCATGCAGACGCAATCCAATGTCCGGGCTCTGTTCTCTGAACAGTTCATTGGCTTTTTCCTGGGGGACTACGGCAGTGAACCGAAATCCCGTGGGATCGATTAACTGGCCGAGATGATCACCACGAGCAAACCAGTTGTCGAGCTTTTCATGTAAGGGTGGTGCAACCCAAATACCATCCATCGGAGCCTGTATCACCAGACTTTTCTTTCGGGCCAGCAAGTCTGCCAGACGATCTTCCAGCATGTGAGTATAAAGATTCAATGCGGCGGATTCTCCCGGTGCATCCCAGAGAGCACGACGTTGCAACTGGCCTGATTCAATAAGTGCCTGGCGGGTAATGATGATGTCGGTTTCAAGATCCATGTTGTACATGACCAGCAGCACCTGATCACGCATCACCTGCTGGCCTGATTGAACGCGCAATTCATTAAGACGTCCGGCGACTGGTGTGGTAATCACACTGTGGTCGAGAGCTTCGAGCACACCAGGAACCTTGACCCGGTATGGAATCGGCAACAGACTGACCAGTGATGCTACCGACAACAGCAATAACAGGGTAACGATGATTGCCCGGGAACGGTGACGGTGGATGTGAGGACTTACCAGATATTCAAATAATCTCCACGCTGGGCGCACGACCATCAGAAAGAAGGTGGTGATGGCGGCCACTACACCAATAGCGAAAAACTGATCAAGCACGAACAGAACGATCGCAAACGTAATAAACAGACGATACAGGTAGGACGCGGCACCATAACCGGTTAACCAGAGTCGTTCGCGCCGCCCTTCGGATGCAGAGACAGCCGCATCTGAACCCATCAGATAGCGTTGGGCCAGGTAGTTCCATTGGCGGGTGGCTTTTTGGGCCAGATTTGGTATGTCAACAAGATCCGAGAGAATGTAATAAGCGTCGAATCGCAACAGGGGATTCCCATTAAACAGCAAGCTCGAAACTGATCCAACAACCATCACATTGAACGCCAGGCTATTAATCAACCCCTCTCCGGTAATCGTCCATATCACGGCTGCTACAGCTGCCAGAAAAAGCTCGGCGATCATCCCGGCACTACTGACCAATACCCGCTGTTTTCGTTCCCTGAAGGACCAACTGGATGTTGCGTCCATATAAGGCAATGGCATAAACACCAGAAACATGACTCCGAGGCTATGCACATCTCCACCAAAGCGTTTACACGCCAGGGAGTGGGCCATTTCATGACATATTTTGAGTCCTGCGAGACACAGATACAACAGGGGAAGGTTGCCCATGGCAAGGATACCCTGGGACTGTCGTACCAACTCTGAGCTGTTTTCCAGAACCGCAAGAGCGGCGTAAAGAACCATACCCAGCCAGATCAACCCAAGAGGAAGACTAAAGATCAGGCGCGCCAGCGGGCGCACACGATTTAACCAGGCATTGGGATTCCATAAAGGGATACGGATGAACAAAAAAGTCAGCAGCTTACCCTGGAATTCACGGCGACGTTTTTTTCTTTCCCGGTCGAAAATTCCACCACCGTCAGGCAGGCTCTGATGATAGAGAAGATTGGCATGGTGCAATTGCGATAAGACCTGGGCTACCTCATCCTGCCCGGGGGCCTGCTCAGGATACTCGGTAATGATATACCGCCAGATTTCATCGACACTGCGACGGGGCGAAAGGCGCGCAAGAAAAGCGTAAGCTTCAGGTGAAACCTGAAAATACTTCTGCGAATAGGTATCGGTGAGGATATAGTGGATTTTGTCTCTGATGATCTGCTTGTGCACGCGGACGGACGGAAGAATGCCAACACGTAAATCAGCTACACGGTACCACTGTTCACTGAAGGTGGCGTTTTTCATAACCACAACTTCATCCGCAGGGTATCAATCAGCCGATAAGTCCAGATCCAGATAATCGGCCGCCGACCGGCATCAATCTTGGCGATTCCGGTCATACCTGGGCGCCACCAGGATTCAGGAGCCTGCTCCAGAGTGGCTTCCAGGATAAAATGATTGCCCTGCTGCCCTTTGACCTGGGCCATCGGAATGATTTTGGTAATAAGAAAAGGAATATGCAGGTCAGGCTGGGTGATCAGGGCTATTTCACCCCGTGCGCCCTCCTCCAGATAGCGAATCATCGCTTCGGGTAAATACAGCTGTGCGTACAGGTCCTCGATGCGCGCCAGCTTGAACAAGGGATCACCCTGACGTACCGGCGTTCCAAGCAGCTCGCGACGCTCTCCTTCAACGACGATTCCGCTGAAAGGCGCTGTGATTTCCGCCTGGTTCCGTTGGAAGAGAACCCGTTGCAATCGCGCTTCTGACTGGGTCAGGCGGGCATTGGCTATTTCCATGTCAGCGAGATTGTTCTGTGCCCTTGCCTTGTCAGAGTCTGCAGATATTCTCCGGATTTCAGCTCGCAGCTCTGACTCCTGCAGATACAGATCCTGAACATCAAGGAGCGCCAGTGTCGTATGGTGATCAACGCTGTCACCCAGCGTATAAAAGACCTGATCAACATAGCCGTCAAAAGGGGCTCCAATCTGGCGGGTGTGATCTGTCACCATCTCGGCCCCGGCTTCCAGCCGAAAGGCCCACTCTCCAAAACAGATGTATATCAGCATGGCACAGGCAACCAGTGCGGCAGCTTTTTGCCACAGGTGTTCCGGCCCGAGAAACTTTCCGAGCGTGTCTGCCGACCAGTCCGCCAGGCGGGCTCCCCACCAGCGATCCTTGCTGCGCCGTTCAACCAGCCAGGGAAGCATCAATCCGGCACCGGCTTCGATGGAAGCCAGTGTTTGCGGATGAATTTCACCATCCTGTTCAGCAATGAGCAGAACGGCGTCAAAGGGGCGACTGGCGATGCGCAGCGGAATACTGATGATACGCCCGGATCCCAATTCGCGTTGCAACTGACGATGAGCCAGGAGAATGTGGCCGGTATCCAGATCGTCCGGATAGATCAGTTTCCTTTCCTGATCCAGACATTCTTCACAGGCGTTCTGCAATAAAGTGGCCTGTTCTGTTTTCAGATCAAAATGGCTGATATGACTGATCGCTTCAATCCTGGCATACCCCTTGACTGACCAGCCCAGTACGACCTGAACGCTGCCGAGCAGAGTAGCCAGGCCATTTACCAGAATCAGAACAGCAGCACCAAAATGCTTTTCACTCATGGTTTCGGCGGCCAGTTCGAGAATCCTGAGCAAGTCGGTGGAGACAGGGGATACACCAGGTTCCTCTTCACCAGAGGACAGCAAGGTGCTGGGTGCAAAGGAGGCATCGGCCAGATCGGCAACCAGGCGAACCCGCAGTATTAATTCGTTAATTCGTGATGATTCACGCGACGGGATATCAAAAAAAGCCAGAAGCAGTGGCTGCGCAACCAGTGTACATACTGCAACAATACGCAGCTTACCTTCCTGATCAGTACATTGGCGGGTCGCAAAGCCCTGCTCACTGATCTGCTGCTGATGACTTGCCAGTAATGAGGTGGCTTGTTCGAGGAAAAGTTGATCATCAGGGATGACTGCAGATTTGAGCCGGTATTCCTGTTCCTGTTCCAGCTCAACGATGACACAATTTTTAGCCAGACATAGTTTCTGCAATAAAACACAGTATTTCTGCAAGAAACCCGGGGCACCTGCAGAGCGCCGTACATCCCGCAAAAAATCAAAGAATTCCGTTGACTTCATGGTGTCTTGAGCAACTCAGCAAAGCGTACATAAGCCTTTATGCCAGGCCGCACCTTCAGTAGGCTGTTGTCAAAACGCACCTCAACCTGCACCAGTCCACTGGCCGGATCCGCAACGGCAGAAATGAAACTGACCTGGCCCCGGGCATCATGAATATCGGGATACCCTTCAAATCGCAACCGGGAGACAGAATCGATCGTTATGCGTTGCGCCAGGCTTTCCGGAATAGCCAATCGCATCAGACCTGAAGAAACATCAACCAGCTGAGCAATTGCTTCGCCAGGTTTGACCCACTCACCCACATCGATGATCAACTGGGTTATATAGCCGGACACAGGTGCGTTCAGACGACGCAGGTCGCGCTCTTTTTGTGCTGCAAAAAATTCAAGGCGTTCGCGTTCTTTATCTGCAAGCAACTGATCATGACGTCCCTGTAACGAAAATAACTCAAGTTCAGCACGATACAGTTCATCGCGACTCACCGCTCCGGTTTCTTCAAATAGTGAACGTAAATCATCAACCAGCTCGCTCATTCGTGTCAGTCGCTGCGAAAGGCTGTCTATCTCAGCACGATTATCCCAGATCACTTGACGCCGTTGTGCTTCTATTTCTTCGGCTGCGTCATCAAGACGCACTAAAAGATCACCCCGAACAACATAGTCGCCGAGTTTGGCATTAACTGATGAGACAACTCCTCCCGTCCCCATACTCAGCGATATATCTTGCAGGGGGTAAATAACGCCGGCATATTCTCGTTCGTCGGCACCGACTGAGGGTGTCCACACGCAGAAAAACAGGAAGAACAGAGCCACCGGAAAAAATCGACCCGGGATAGCTGGCGTCATTGAGAATTTAATCAACATAGACACCATATGACTCCAGCAGACTTCCGTCCGCAGCTTCAAGCATGATTTTGGCAATTTCTACGCGGGCAGCGGTTTCGATAAACCGCTGACGAGTGATGTTGAGCTGGATCTCTCGTTCAATAACATCGCGCAGGCGGGTGCGTCCTCGGTCAAACAACTGCCGTTCTATATCCAGAAGTTCTTCATGCAGACCAACACTTTGCTGAACCTCCTCAACTTCACGATAGGCGCGCTGGAGCTGTTCCCAACGACCATTGATATCACTTGCAACCCGGTTTCGCAGGGCATGGCGTCGGTTTTCTACCTGACTCAAGCGTATCTTTTGGGCCTGTGCTTCTCCTCGGGCGCGGATATTTCCTCCAAGGGGAATTTCAAATACCAGACCGACACTCCAGTCTTCATGATCTCTATTAAAAGAGGTCTCCAGCGCTCGACCAAAGCGATCATCAAGACTGTTAAACCCATAGCCGAGCACCAGATCTGCCTTCGGTCGGGTGAGATGACGTGCATAATCGAGCCGTTCCTGTTCCTGCTCCTTACGAACCATCAGTTGCTGGTATTCAGGTAATCGTGCCAGAGCATTTGTCATCCGTTCAGAGGGAAGATCCAGGTCCTGGCGTAAAAAATCGGGAACCTGAACCGGCCGTAAATCAAGCTTATCCTGACTATCAGTCATATTGAGGCTGATGCGGATATAGGTCATTACTTCAGTCAGCAGCTGCTCAGCACGAGCCAGCTCCGCTTCACGGTCAGCCAGAGATGCCTGTGCTTCAAGCAAACTCGAACGTGCCGCCTGACCATGATTGACCCGTGAGTGCAGATCGGCCAGCAATTGCCTGGCGTTTTCAAGGGCAGCAATACGAATGTTCCTGACTTCATAAGCACGATAAAGCTGCCAGTAAAGTTGAGCTGCATCTACTGCTACGTTCAGTAACTGCTGGTGGTATTGCAGTCTCCAGGCTTTTTCATCAAGCTCAGCTATGCGTTTTCCGGCTTCAACGAATGATCGTCCGTACCCACGCCACAACGGTTGAGTGAGGCGAATATTCAAGCGGGCGGTATATTCTTCATTATCCGGGTACAAGCTTGAATCAAGCTGCACCACCTGATAACTGATATTTACTTCTGCACCAGTAGACAGAGGCAGACGCACGCCGATTTCACCTCGGGTAGCATCTTCT
>JAGYPB010000055.1 GCA_018399135.1 Deltaproteobacteria bacterium
GCTGTGGTTTGAAACCGAATACGTTGATAGTTGCGCAGATTGGACATGGTTCAGACTCCTTGATCAACTTATTGCGCTATATAACAAACAAAACTCGTATCTGTTCAGCACCGGGCCTTCGGATACTATGTCAAGGGACGCGATTGTTTCCCGTTGGGTCATCCATGACCGCTTGCTGTCGCCGTCCATGGCGACAGATACCCTTGGCACAGGATCCGAAGACCCGGCGCAAGGATAGAGCTGAATAGTTATCAAAACTCAAGCTATGTTTTCGGAGCAATCCTGGCAGGGGAATCCCCCTCGGTTCTGATACCTTTAACTTGTCAGGAGCTAACCGGAGACGCCTGTTTCCATGTTGCAGTTCCACATCAGCCAGTAGAAGCCGACGGTATCCATCATGCTGGTGAACTTGTCAAAATCGACGGGTTTGACCAGATAGCTGTTGGCATGGGCATCATAGGCTTTGGCCATGTCGCTTTCAGCTGAAGAGGTGGTCAGAATCACTGTCGGGATGCGGGTCAGATCCTGATCTCTTTTGATCTGGCGCAGGACTTCAAGGCCATCAATGCGCGGCATGCGCAAATCCAGCAGAATCAACCCCGGGCGTGGGGCGACGTCAGGGGCAGAGAAGTCCTTACGACGGTAGAGATAATCCAGCGCCTGCTGGCCATCATCGACATGTTCCAGGCGATTGGCAATGCGCGATGTTTTCATGGTGCGGCGGATAATCTCGGCATGAGCCGGATCATCTTCGGCCAGCAGAATAACGATCGGTTCTCCGTTAGTCATATACCCTTATCCTCCAGTCGCGTTGTTGTTCGGGTGAATTAAGTATAGACCGCAGTCTTTTTATTCCACCTCCAGAGCCGAACAATACCCTACTCTGATAGTGTTCAACAATCTTTTTTTAATCGCCGGCCAGTTCACTTAATCGCTGAATGATCGGCAGGTGCTGAGTGCAGCGCTCTTCACAGGCACCACAACGAATGCAATCAGCGGCCAGGTGCCGGTCAATCTTCCAGTGCAGGCGAAAACGCTCTGTTACTATTTTGCCATCCCCTTGGCTGAGCATCAGTTGGTTGTAAGAGTCAAGGAACTTGGGGATGGGAATATCCACCGGACAGGGGAGGCAGTAACCACAGCCGGTACAAAGATCGTCGAAAGATTCGTGCAGATGTGCTTCGATGCGAGAACGTTCAGCCGCGTAATCGGGGGGGGTGTCAACCGCCGTCAGAGCTTCATCAATTTCTGCGGTTGAGGTGAAACCGACCAGGGCCGAGGTGATGTCCGGGTGGAAAATATTAAAGCGGAGTGCCGCGCTGACAATGCTTTCATCCTGCTGGTTTTGCAGAAAAGAAAAACGCTGAGGATTGCGCGGAATCAGGCCGCCACCCAGAGGGTTCATGGTGATGACACCTAATCCCTGTTTGCCGGCATGCTCTACCGCAACCTGACGGTAGGGGAAATTGATGGCATTGTACCCTAACAGGACACCGGCAAAGAAGCCGGTGGCAAGGACGTCGGCTAAATCATCACCGTTCATGTGCGATGAACAAACAAGGTTTTTGATCAGCCCTTCTTCTTTTGCCTTAAGTGCTGCAGCAACAGCACCGTGATTCAGGCGTTTTTCCCAGTCATCGCGATCAAGCAGATACCAGATGTAAAAGAGGTCGATGGAGTCAAGTTGCAGCAGCTCAAGGCTCTGTTCTAGACTACGTCGTAGCTCGCTACCGGAAGGGCTGGAGCATTTGGTGCCGACATGAAAACTGTCGCGGGGGAGGTCTTTAAAGGCATGGCCGAAAATGGTTTCGCTGCGTTTGTCACAGTACAGAGGAGCGGTATCGAAATAATTGATTCCCCTGCTCCAGGCGTAACGTACCAGTTCGGCACTGGCATCGATGTCTTTCGGGTCGGGGAAACGCATGCCGCCAAAACTGATGACGGAAAGTTCAGTGCCGGTCTGTCCAAAAGGTCGGTAGATCATAGCGAGCGATCAGGATGGGTCGGTTTCGGCTGAATCAGCGTTCTGCGGTGCTGCCGTCGGGACATCGGAACCGAGCATGATTGCCAGCCAGTTGGTTGATGAATTAACCTCGAGAGCAATCTTCATGATCATGGTCAGGGGTACAGATAGCAGCATCCCGACCGGTCCCAATACCCATCCCCAGAATACCAATGACAGAAAAACCACCAGGGTCGACAGGCCGAGGCTTTTTCCCATTAGCCGTGGTTCAACAGCATTTCCCATAACAACGTTGATCGTCAGGTAGAGCCCCGCTACCACAAGCGCATGAAATGGCCCGAGTTGAACAAGTGCCAGGAGTACCGCCGGAATGGCGGCAATAATGGAGCCGATATTGGGAACATAATTGAGAAGAAAAGCAATCAGGCCCCAGAGCAGGGCATAGTCAACTCCGATGATAGTCAACCCGACAGTTACAACCAGCCCGGTCACCAGACTGATCAGGGTTTTGATCACCAGATAACTGCGTACTCCTTTGATAAAACGTTCATACGAGGCAAGGGAAGTGTCAGCATCGGGAATGGCTGCACGTAACTTGTTAGGTATCCCGGCGGCTTCAAATAGAATAAAAATGACCGTCAGCAGGATCAGAAAGGAGTTAGTCAGGACGCCACCAGCGGCCGATAGCATGCGGCCGGCATACTGCATGATAGAGCTCGGATCAAAATGGTCAAACAGTAGCTGACGCGATATCTGAATGCCTAAACGGTCGAGCCAGTCGACGAGGATCAGCGTCTGGGAGCGCAACTTTTGCTCGTATATCGGCAGCTGGCTGGTAAAATCATTGACCGAGGTACCGATGATAGTTAATACCGCAAAACCGCCAAGCATAACCACGGAAATAACAATAAGCAGGGCCAGCGATGCCGGAACCCGGTGCTGCCGTAGCCAGTAGAAGGGGCCGGCACAGATAATTGAGATGAAAAAAGCCAGCAGAAAAGGAACCAGCACGGCCTGGGCGGTTTTCAGCCCGGCGATAATAACCACCAGAGCGGCCATAGAGACAAGAATTCCAGTGACTTTGTTTTGTGAACTGGTCATGCTCAGTCCGCGACGTTGCAGAGCAGCAGCTTGACCCCCTGCTCAAAGATAATTTCCATTTTGTTGGGGCGGGTAGTACTTAGTATCTGGCCCAGGCCGAAGCTGGGATGGTCAATAATATAACCGGTTTTGACCGGAGTTTTTATGTGGTAAGGGACGGCACGGGTCTGGTCGGCCTCGGCCATGAGGTTTCCCCACTGAGCCTGGGCGCGGGTTTTGCGGGGTTGGGCCGGAGTGCGTGGAGATGTGCTACGGGGTTTTGGAGCTGTGGTGTTACGGTGGTTATGGACGCTGCCACATACGTTACACTCTACCCGGGCAACCCGATCCTCAACCATGGCAACAATGGTGTGGTTGGAGGTTTCCTTACATTTACTGCAGCGTGACAGGGTATGATTCCCAGCGGACAGAATTTTCTTGATCATGTGTGCTCCTTGAAAAACTTTCTTTGTACCCCGTCAGCATGGAGCTGTCAATTAAAGATGGTGCGTATCTGTTCAGCACCGGATAGGGGATCCTATGTCAAGGGACGCGATTGTTTCCCGTTGGGCCATCCCTGACCGTTTGCTGTCGCCGTCCATGGCGACAGACACCCTTGCCATAGGATCCCCTATCCAGCGCAAGAAGGCCATACCTTAAATAGTTACGATGGTGCAAACATGATGACCCCTTCAGGCGGCATTCTATAAACTGTAAATATCTTGCGCCCAGGAAACGGCCTCCAGATAGGCGCCCGGCAGTACATGTTCATCAATCTGGGTCTCTGCCGTCAGTTTTGATACCGACTCCCACTCCCCTTTTTCCATGGCGATCACCAGAAGCAGGATCGCTCTTAGTTGGTTGTCTTCCCCAGTCAGGGCAGCAAAGACCTCATCGTCAACGGTAATTTCCTTAAGTATTTCCTCCAGGGGGCGTGACATAATAACATCCAGCAGGGAAAACAACCCCATCAGAAACAGATCGGATTTACGATCACCTATGCGGCTTGGAAGAGCCAGTTGCTCACACATCCGGGCACGAATCAGTGAGCTGACCACCAGTTCAGCCGGCTTGTCATTTGCCATGGAGGAAATTGACAGCAGAGAAACCCAAGAACGGATTTCTCTCAAGCCCAGCAGGGACAGAGCTTGAAGAACGGAGGTGACACGTCTGCGCAGGGCGAAGGCGGCAGAGTTGATCAGTTTAAGCAGTTTATAGGTCAGGGAGACTTCACTTTGAATAGTGAGAGCAAGTTTTTTGAAATCGACATCTTCGGCGTGAACATCTTTGAGGATGCGCAGAAATTGAATTTTATTGGTCGGAATATCCTTGCGTGAAATAATCACCGGTTTGGCAAAAAAGTATCCCTGAAAAAGCTGATAGCCCATAGTTTTAGCGTGCTCAAAAACCTCCGGGGTCTCCACTTTCTCCGCGAGCATCTTGATTCCTCGAGGAATCAGCTGGCGGGCCAGTTCCTCTTGTTGCTGAACATCGCTGAGCAGAAAGTCAACCTTGACAATGTCAGCGAGATCAAGCAACGGTTCGAAATTCCGGTGATAGACAAAATCATCCAGGGCCAGGGTATAGCCAAGTTTTTTGAGGCGTTTGCAGGCATCAATAATCTGCGGGGTCGGCTCGACATTTTCAAGAATTTCAACCACCGCCTGTTGGCGCGGCAGGGTGGTCATGAGGTCTTCAAGGAGTACCTTTTCAGTGCAGTTAAGAAATGCTTTGGTATTGCCGGTCATTTCACTAAGGCTGAAGAGCAGGTTACTGTTGGCAATGACACTGGCAGAGGCCTGATCAACGTTATCACCGTCAAAATAGTTGTGCATTCCGGAACGGAACAGCAACTCATACGCAAAGACACGTCCGCGCGTATCAAAAATGGGTTGTCTGGCGATAAAATGTTCCACTGGGTTTACCTTCCCCTCGCAATCATCTTTGTTGTCGTCTTGGGACAGATGAAACAGTGTAGCTATTTTTACCGTAGAAATAAAATGACAAATACTTTTTACAGCAGTTGACCTGAAAATCGGGCTTATATACAATCGCGCTCAGAGATGCCGATCAGCTTGTATACCATATTCCTCCCATTTTTAGACAAGGATAATACCTATGAAAAAGATCGTGCTGTTGCTTTGTGTTGTCACCCTGTGTGCTGTGACGGCAGCTATTGCTGTTCCTGCCAACCGTTCACTTTCCTATGATAAAAGCGCTCTGGGCGCAGTGGAGTTTTCCGGGAAAATCCATGCTGAAGCTGGTTTCAGTTGTGCCGACTGTCACAACCCCAACCTGTTTCCAAAAATGAAGCAGGGATCAGTAGAAATCACCATGGAAAAAATTTATGCCGGTGAGCAGTGTGGTTTCTGTCACAATGGAGAAACCACTTTTGCGGCGAAGACAAGCTGTAATCGCTGCCACGTTAAATAGTATCTACTGGACAGTCAGGTTCACCAACGGCCGGCTCGAGTTTGTGAGACCGGCCGTTTTTTTCTTGTCCCTTGTCCCTTGTCCCTTGTCCCTTGTCCCTTGTCCCTTGTCACCCCCCCACTTCCTACAAAAGCAGCAACGCCAATAACAACAGAATGAAGATCACCCCGGCAACACTGAGCTGGCGTAACTGTTGTTCTGTATCCCGCAGCAGCAATAGCAAGGGCAGGTTCTGCCAGCGGGCGGCGCGTGGCAATTGTGGTAAGGGGGGCAGCTTTGTGGCAGCCGCAATTTCCCCCAGGCGGCGCAGCAGCGCCTCAAGTAGAACATCCACATCACCAACCCGCAGATTGGTCACGCAGTTACGCAAACTGTAGCGGCCCAGCAGGGCGAGCAGTGCGCCGCCGGCAACCGGCCAGAGGGCATCGAACCACTTTACAGAGATGCCGGGAGCTGATGACGTCAGCATTTCCGGATAGATGCCCACCAGAATAACCGCAGCAAACAGAAGGCTCAACCCGCTCCACATACTTTTTGTAATTGCCTGCGTAGAACTTCCCGCCTGCTGCCATAATAATATCAGCAGTCGCCCCATCAACAGCGTGGTGCCGACCGCTGCCAACCCCAACAGGATGGCCAGCAAGGATTCGTCCAATATGGGCGATTGTGCCAGAAATGACTTTAATCCGGTTTTTGCCAGTGCACCGCTGGTTAATGGCGCACCAGCCAGAGTCAGAGCGGGCAGCAGGAGTCCACCAAAGGTGACATAGCGCATCAGGGTGGGGGTGTTCAGCTGGCCGGCCATGCCGACTCCCAGGAACAGAGCGCCTTTGGACAATCCATGGTGCAAGGCATAAAAACCCACAACCGGTGCCAGCAAATGCCACTGTTGCGGAGCTGCCAGCCCGAGGCCGACAGCAATCAGGGGGAAGCCGATCTGGCTGATACTCGAGTACGCCAGCAGGGTTTTAGGTTGGTTTTGCAAAAGGCCCATCAGTATTCCAAAGAACGCCATCAGCAGTCCCAGACCGATCAGCGTGGCTGACCAGCCGGGCAGGGTCGCTGTGCCTAGCGGAAAGAGGCGCAGCAGGCCAAGTAGTCCGGCTTTGATCATCGCTCCACTGAGTACGGCGCTGGCTGGAAGTGGCGCCGCCGGATGGGCCAAGGGTAGCCAGAAATGGAGGGGGATAACCCCCATTTTGATCCCCAGGGCAACGAGTAACAGCCCGAGAATCAGCGGCATGGCGTCAGCATTGGCAAGGCCACCGGCGACATCACTCAGCAGCATGGACTCGGTGATCCATGCCGCCAACAGCAAGGCGGCAAACAGCAGTACTTCACCAATAATCACCAGCCACAGATAGATTCTACCGGCGCGCAGGGCAAAGGGGGTGGCATCATGGATAATCAGGCCGTAGGCAGCAAAGTTCATCAGGGTAAAAAAGACATAAAAGCTGATCATGTCGAGGGCCAAGGTCAGTCCCAGGTTGCCGCTCATGCAAAGTAGAAAAAAAATCCAGAAACGTACCTGCTGGGGGGAGTTTTTGGTGTAACCCACAGCATAGAGGCCGGCTGCCAGCCATAACAGGGCGGTTAACAGTAAAAAAATCCGTCCCGTATCATCTACCCCTAAATGGGTACCGATCACCAGCCAGGGGATAACGACAGGTGCTCCTGCCTCTGGCAACAGTGCCGTCACCAGTCCAGGAACGGCAGCCAGAGGTGCACTGAAAAGGACGATACGGCGTAACGGTGCAATGGTCAAGGCACAGGCCGTCAGCAGCGGCAGCAACGGTATCAGCAACAGGACGATAGCCGGACTCATGGGCCGTATTCCCGTGTGGCAATCAACTCAACCCAGTACAGGGCACTGCCAACGCTGTGGGCGAGAACCCCCAGCATAACAACCAGCATCGCGGTGATTAACGGGGGGATCAGTAGCGCCCAGGTGGTTTCGCGGCCGTCGCGCAAGGTTGAGGAGGGCCAGTCCTGACGCGACGGAACAAACCAGATGCGGTGCAGTACCGGTAGAAAGTAGCTGGCATTGAGCAGAGTGCTGCCAATCAGAACGATAATAACCCAGGGTTGACCGGCCGCCAGCCCACCAAGCCCTAAGTACCATTTACTGATAAATCCGGCCAGGGGCGGCAGGCCAATCATTCCCAAGGCGGCGACAGTAAAAGCTGCCATGGTCCAAGGCATCCGCCGACCAACACCGTCCATTTCATCAATCTTGTGGATGCCGAGGGTTTCGGCGAGGTTGCCGGCGCAGAAAAACAAGGTGATTTTCATCACGCCCTGATGCACCAGGTGCACCAACCCTCCAATGGTTGCCAGGGGCGTCGCCATGGCCACACCGAGGAGGATATAGGACACCTGACTGACGGTGGAAAAGGCCAGGCGGCGTTTCAAGTCGTTCTGGCTCAAGGCGCGGATGGAACCATAGATGATGGTAAAGGCTGCCATCAGCGCCAGGGGGAAGAGCAGGTTCAGCTCGGCACTGAAGCCGATACCAAAGATATCATGAATCACACGGATAATCCCGAAGGCGCCGGCCTTGACTACAGCGACCGCATGGAGCAGGGCGCTGACCGGTGCCGGAGCAATCATGGCGCTGGGAAGCCAGATATGCAGTGGCACCAGTGCTGCTTTAACCCCGAGGGATAAAATCAGCAGGGCAAAAATGATGGTGAGACTGCCATGCAGGGCCGGGTCGAGACTGGCAACAACGCCATCGGGGCTGAAATCGAGGGGGCCGGCAATAGCGCGTAACCAGACCGTAGCAATAAACAGCACCACTCCGCCGCCCAGGGTGTAGGCCAGATAGATGCGCCCGGCATGGAGAGCTGCCGGGGTGCCGCGATGGATCACCAACGGATAGGTGGAAATAGTCAATGCTTCGTAAAAAATAACGAAGGTGACCATGTCGCCGGCCAGGGCAATGCCGGTGGTGGCACTCACGCAGAGACTGAAAAAACCGAAAAAGCGGCTCCGGTTGGGTGAGTCCTCAAGGTAGCCGATGGCATAGATGGTGGTCAGGAACCATAAAAATGCCGAGAGAATCAAAAACAGCAGGGAGAGAGCATCGGCGCGCAGCACCAGTTCCATGTCAGGCAGCAGCGGCAGGCGCAATTCTGTATATTCACGCTTGGCCACATGGAAAAACAGTAGCGCGACCAGCAGCAACTTAACCACCGCGCCGCCAAGGTTGAGGGTGGTGCGCAGGCGCACACTTTCTTCCGGCAGGGTAAAGATGATCAGGCCGGGGAGCAGCGAGCTGAGGAGGATGGCCGGGAGAATCAAATCACTCATGGGCCGAACTCCACTAATACCGGGGAGCTGACCGGTGCCCCTGACAGGGCAAGCTGCACCGGTTCATACGCGATCAGGCCGAACAGCAGAGCGATGATTGAGAGTACCAGCGGCGGCCATTTCATCATCCAGGGGATGACCGGGTAACTGCTACGCTTGACGTCCAGAAAAGCCCACCCCAGAACGCGGGCGATATAGGCGGCAGCCAGCAGAGTACCACTGAGGATGATCGGCAGATACCACCATTGTCCGCTGACCAGGGCAGCGTTAATAAACAGCCACTTGGCAAAAAAGCCGCCACTCGGTGGCAGGCCGATGATGGTGCCGGCCGCGAGGGTAAAAACTACCACCAGCACGCCGATAGGCCCGCCGGCACCGGCCAGGCGCGAAATCCGGTCGGAACCGGCAGTATGGTGGATGGTACCGGCAACCATGAACATGGCGGCCTTGCCGCAGGCATGAGCCATCATCAGCAACACTCCACCGATCCAGGCACTGGCCATTGTTTCTGTGTGGGCGAGGGGGAAGACCAGAAACAGATACCCGATCTGGGCGACCGTGGAATAGGCGATCAATAATTTCAGGCGTTCCTGGCGCAGCGCCATCAGGGATCCCCAGATAATCGCTATCGAGCCCAGCAGGCCCAGCAGGTGGCCGATGGCAATTGTATCAAGGGCGGGAAAAACCTCAAACCACAAGCGCAACAAAATCACGTAGGCGCACTTGACAACCAGGGCGGACAGCACTGCGCTGACCGGTGCCGGAGCCATGGTATGGGCTTGGGGTAGCCAGAAATGCAGGGGGAAAAGGGCGCTTTTGAGCACCAGTCCGGCAATCATCAGAGACATGGCGGCATGGTTGAGACGGGTGGCAGCGAGCATGTCGCCCAGCAGGATGATATCAACCGTTGCGTAGGTGCCGTAAAGAATGCCAACGCCGAGCAGATAGGCCAGGGATCCGAGCAGGCTGATAAAGAGATAGCGCAGGGCTGCCGCCAGGGCGGCTTTCCCCCCCTCCAGTGCAATCAGGGCGACGGAAGCCAGGGTTACCAGTTCAAGGGTGACATAGAGATTAAACAGATCGCCGGAAATAAAGAGGGCGTTGCATCCGCCCCATAAAAACAGCCACAAGGGCCAGAAATAACGCGCCCGGCTTTGATGATGACCACGGACAGGGAAGTATCCCAGGGCATAGCAGCTGATAATAAAGCCGACCAGGGCAGTGACCGCAAGCATGACCAGGGCCAGACCATCAGAGCGAAGTGCGATCCCCAGCGGGGTCGGCCAGTTCCCGGCGGTAATGGTTTGGGTTTCGCTGAGGGTTGCAGCAGCAATGGCTGCCAGCGCACAAAGGGGGAGCAGCAGGGCGGTGACCAGGCCGATCCAGTGGGCCTGACGGGGTGCCAGAAAAGCGGCCACCGCTGCCCCCAGAGGAAGCAGGGTCATCCACAAAAACCACTGCTGCTGAACAATCAGCTCAGTCAATGGAAGACTCCTCATCGACAGCCAGGGTGGTGCAACCGGTGAGCTTATTAAGTCTGACCGCAAGGACGATGGCCACGGCGGTAAAGCATAAAGACACGACAATGCCGGTCAGCACCATGGCCTGGGGTACCGGGTCGGCAACTCCGCTGTCGCCGTGTACACCCATAGCAATAAACACCATAAAAACGCCACTGCCCATGATGTTGGCAGCGAGAATTTTACGCAACAGGTGGCGGTGTACCAGCAGGGCGTGCAGACCGATGGAAAACAGGATGATACCACTGCCGGTATATAATAGAGCAGGACTCATGTCTGCCCCCCGTTTACCGCTGAGGACCTGTCTACGGGTTTTGAGAGATCGTCAGGAGGGTGTCCACCGACGACGGCAGCGGCCAGTAGCGCGGCAATAGAGGCAGTAGCGACCAGCTCAAGCAGCAGAATTAAGCTGCCGGCCAGGCTGTCCGGATACTTTAACAGATAATCGGAGGACAGCAGGGTGGCGGCGGCAACCAGCAGAAAAACACTAAAGCCAACCGCCAGTAGCAGACGCAATGACAGCCCCTGCCGGCGTGTGGGGAGGGTATAGCCGACAAGAATCGCCAGCAGAATACCGGCACTGAGTATTGCGCCCGATTGAAACGCGCCGCCTGGGGCGTGATCCCCCTGCCATAAAACAAATCCTGCGACAATAATCATAATCGGTAGCAGCAAGCGGGCTAATCCGGTCAATTGTGGCGATATATCATTCTGGCGAAACAGCGGGCGGGCCTGATCAAGAGACCAGATAGAGATCAGCGCCAGTAGCAGCACCCCTTTTTCCAACAAGGTATCCCAGGCGCGAAAATTCATCAGTACTGCTGTGACCCCATGGTTGGTGCCGCTGACGTCGAGCAGGACGTTGACCAGACCCTGCTGGCCGGGTGTGGCGCTGGCGTGCAGGCTTAATTCAAGGAGCAGAATCAGGGAGATTGAGGGGATCATCACGCCGATCAGTACCGGCGCCGAAAGACGTTGCAGAAAAGTGAGGCGCGTGCGGGTGCCCCGGTAATGTTCTGCCGAGCCGAGGCGACCAAGGCCGACCAGTAACAAGGCTCCGGTAATGCCGGCACCGATGGCCGCTTCAGCCAGGGCGACGTCGGGTGCCCCAAGGCGCACCCAGGCCAGGGCCAGTAGCAGGCCGAAGGCGATGAACAGCACCACGGCTCGAAAAATGTCAGAGCTGGCTAACAACAACCAGGCCAGGGCGATCAGGGTGATAAGTAAAATCAGATCGAAAATCAACGCCAGTTCCATGATCAACGCCGCCACGGTTGGTGGCCGTCCTGTTGCGCTTTACGCGCGATCAGGTGAGCGACGGTAGCACCGGCGACCAATACCAGCAGCCAGATCAGCAGTAAACGGATGACGACCTGCCAGCTGTCAGACTGAATCATCAGTGCCAGTACCACCAGGCCAAGGCCGAGGTTGTCGGCTTTGGTCAGGGCATGCAGACGGCAATAGAGATCAGGAAAACGCAATAACCCGAGGGTGCCGGCGAGAAAAAAACCCAGAGAACCAAGCAGCAGAAAAGCGGTGATCAGGTCAGTCAGTGCCATCGTGCTCCTCCGTTTCCGTTGTGCTATCAATATCTTTACGGCGTACAAAGGTTACAGCCGCGACGGCAGTCAGCAGGGCAAAGATCAGGGCAACATCCCAGATGGCGCTATTCCCTGCGGCCTGACCGAGCAACAGCAGGATAGCAACTGCTGTGGTACCAAAGAGTTGTGCGGCCAGCATCCGGTCGGTAGCCGTCGGTCCGCGCAATATCCGCACCAGGCCAATAGCGATGGTCAACAACAGAATCAGGGCGAGCCCGAGATAGAGTTCAGTCATCGCCCCCCCGCAACGGACAGTTGAATAGGCGAGCAACCTGAAATTCAAGTTGATGAAGTCGTGGATCAACCTTGTGGTCAAGAACATGTACTTTAAGGGTCTTGCCAACCAGATCGGCAGATAGAGTGCCGGGTAGCAGACTGACGCTGTTGAGGAAGAAAATCTGCGCTCGTCCGGCAGGGAGATTTAATGGAAAATCAATGATTCGTGGATCAAGAGGGAGCGATATGGAACAGGCGCGATGGGCGACATCAATGCCACCCCGCACCGATTGCAGAAGAAAATAGGGGATAAACTGGATTAACCCGACAAAGGATATGTTCAAAGCGGGGTTCTGTGGTGCTGAGTTCATGACCCACAGTGCTAGCGCAATGGTCGGTACCCCGATGATCCAGGAAGATGGCCGACCACCGGTCAGCACCCACCAGAGGAACAGGCAACCGCCAAGGCGGAGGGTGAAACGGAGCCACAAAGATGTCTGTGGTGCCATCGAGCCTCCTGTCTGTAACTTAGGAATTTGGAATGCAGATATACGACAAAGGCACAAATTATATGCAGGCCACCAAGGCACCAAGATCTCTAAGAAAAACAAGGCAAGGGCTTTTGATATTGTAAACCAAACCCGGTTTTTTTCCTCTTGGTGTCCCTAGAGTCTTGGTGACTGGCTGATTTTGCCGCCCGGAATTCAGAATAAAGAATACAGGATAAAGGAGCTGGATGCCAGAATCCGTGTGTCAGCTGAGAAAACGACGCATCATCGCCAGGGCTGCACGGCGGCCGTCGGCAGCTGCGGTGACCACCAGGTCAGCACCGCGGAAGCAGTCACCACCGGCATAGATATTGGGGTGACCGGTCAGTCCGCTGGCCGGATCAATCTCCATCTGATCCCAGCGATTCCATTGAACCCCCATCTCTGTCAGTTCTGTAACCGGTGTGACATCAAAGCCGAGGGCGAGAATGATGATATCAGCCGCAATGCAATGAGCCGTGTCGGGAATGATTTCGACCCGCTGGCGGCCATCGGCATCCTTTTCTGTCAAGCGCGTCTGTTCCACTTCAATGCAGAGCCGGCCATTACGTTCGCGGCGGATTTCCCGTGGGCTGACGTTGAAATCAAAAATGGCACCTTCTTCGACGGCATTGTGAAACTCCTTGTGGCTGCCCGGCATGTTGGCTTCGTCACGACGATAGAGGCAGGTGACCTCTTCGGCGCCGTCGCGCAGGGCCGTGCGCAGACAGTCCATAGCGGTATCGCCACCGCCGACCACCACCACCCGTTTTCCTTGCATCATAAAACGTGGATCGGCGCTTTTGCCGAATAATTGTTGTTGTTTTTCAATCAGGTAGTCCATAGCCAGCATAACTTCAGGCAGATCTTCGCCGACTATGCCGGCCTTGCGACCTTTCGTTGCACCGATGCCGACAAACACGGCATCGTAATCATCAATCAGTTGCGTGTAAGAGATCTGTTCGCCAACTCGCTGCCCCAGGCGCAGTTCGAGACCGGCCTGCTGGAGCAGATCAAAACGTCGGGAGACAATCTGCTTGTCGAGTTTGAAACCAGGGATGCCGTAAGTCAGCAGACCACCAGCATGCTCTGCCTGCTCATATATGGTCACAGCGATACCGGCGCGAAGCAGAAAGTGGGCGCAGGACATGCCGGCCGGGCCGGAGCCGACAATAGCGACACGGTTTTTGTGGCGCACGCCCGGAAAGGGGAGCTTCATGCCAGCGGCAAAGGCCAGGTCGGTGATAGTGGCTTCAATGGCACCAATGGTAATGGCACCGTAGCCGTCATCCAGAGTACAAGCCCCTTCACACAGATGCCCCTGGGGGCAGATGCGGCCCAGAATCTCAGGAAACGGGGAACTCTCATTCGATAGACGAAATGCCCGTTCCAGATCGCGGTCGGCGATAGCCTCAAGCCACTGGGGGATATAATTCTGCAACGGACAGCCGATGGTGGCGCAGAAAGGGTCGCCACACTGGACACAGCGCTCCGATTGCTTGCGAACCATGCGACTGGTAAAAAAACGGTAGATCTCGTCAAAATTCTGCAGTCGCTGGGTGGCTTCAAATTTTTCCGGCTCCTGGCGGCCGGTTTCGGTAAAGCTCTGCATATATCAATCCCCTTCTTTCGGGTTAAGCGGTGCTTTCATATCCTTGGGCGTGACCATCCAGAAATAGGCCAGCTCCTCGCGAAAATCATCGAGTATCGCTTTGGCAACCGGGCTTGCCGTGCGGTTGAAATAACTGATCAGGATGTTCTTCAGGTAAAGCCGTCCCTCGTTGTCTTCATCAACGTCGATACGTCGCGCTACCACCAGCTGCTGATTTAAACGATCGATAAAGTTTTTGTTGCGATCATAGACAAAAGCGGCGCCGCCGGTCATGCCGGCACCGAAGTTGATCCCGGTTTCACCGAGAACGACAACGGTACCACCGGTCATGTATTCACAGGCGTGATCGCCGGTTCCTTCAACCACCGCCAGGGCGCCGGAGTTGCGTACGGCAAAGCGCTCACCGGCCGTGCCGGCAACAAAGAGCTTGCCACCGGTAGCCCCGTAGAGGCAGGTGTTGCCGACCGCTGAAGCACCCGGCTGGTAGACCTGGGGAGTGATGATAATGCGCCCGCCGTGCATCCCTTTACCGACGTAGTCATTGCCGACTCCGTGAAGCAAAAGCGACATCCCCTCAGACAGAAAAGCACCGAGGGACTGACCGGCAACCCCACGCAACCTGATGGTTAATGCTTCTTTTGGCAGTCCGGTGTCACCGTAAAAACGGGCAATTTCACCACTGATCAGGGTGCCGAAGCTGCGGTTGACATTGCTGATATCCCGTTCAGCGACCATTTCGGTCTGCGGATTTTTGATCACCGGATAAACTTCCTTCAGCAGTTCCTTTTCAAAGGCGTTGTCATCAAAGGGGATGTTATCGCGGGAGCGGACATTGATGCCGTCAACCTGATGCAGAATTTCTGAAAAATCAAAGTGATTCAATAAGGGGGTGTCGAGCTTTTCCAGCAGATCACAGCGGCCGATGATCTCTTCAAGAGAGCGGAAACCCAGGGCAGCAAGGATTTCACGCACATCTTCAGCAACGTTTTTCAGGTAGCTGATGACCTTCTCGACGGTGCCGATATAATGGGCACGCAGGTTTTCATCCTGGGTAGCAATGCCAACGGTGCAGCGGTTGAGGTGACAGACACGCAGCAGCTTACATCCGAGCAGCACCAGCACCGGCGTGCCGAAGCCGTAGCTCTCAGCGCCGAGCATGGCCGCTTTGACCACGTCGCGGCCGATTTTCATACCGCCGTCGGTCTGCAGGGAGACAAACTCACGAAGATTGTTGGCTTTCAGGCTGATATGGGCCTCGCTCAGGCCGAACTCCCAGGGATTACCGGCATGTTTGAGGGAGCTTAAGGGTGCGGCGCCGGTACCCCCATCGTGGCCGGAAATAACGATCTTGTCAGCGTTGGCCTTGGCCACACCGGCAGCAATGGTGCCGACTCCCTCGGTGGAGACCAGCTTAACGCTGATTTTTGCCCTGGTGTTGATCTGTTTAAGGTCGAAGATCAGCTGGGCCAGATCTTCGATGGAATAGATATCGTGGTGCGGCGGCGGAGAGATCAGGGTTACACCGGGAATGGTGAAGCGCAGACGGGCGATCAACGGGCTGACTTTTTCGCCGGGCAACTGGCCGCCTTCCCCCGGCTTGGCGCCCTGGGCGAGTTTGATCTGGATCTCTTCGGCGCTGCGCAGGTAACCGGGAGTGACGCCAAAGCGTCCGGAAGCAATCTGCTTGATACGGCTGTTGCGGATGGTGTTGAAGCGCGCCGCGTCTTCTCCGCCTTCGCCGCTGTTGGAATGACCGCCCAGACGGTTCATCGCTTCGGCCAAGGCTTCGTGGGCTTCCGGTGATAGTGCTCCCAATGACATGGCGGCGGAATCAAAGCGGCGGGTGATCGCCTCAACCGGCTCCACCTGTTCAATCGGCAGGGGGGAATGGGGGCTTTTAAAGCCGAGGGCATCGCGTACGTACCTGATGCCACGGTTGTCGATCATCGAGCGGAATTTCAGATATTCATCGCGGGTACGGTTTTCCGCAAAGCGATGCAACTGGGTCACATGCCAGGAGTTGAAATCGTGATATTCAAACCCCGGATTATCGCGATAAAAGCCGCCGATCTCAAGGGGATAGATGGGAGTCATGTAGTTTTCGGTAAAGACCTTGCGGTGTGTCTTGTTAATACGCTCCCCAATTTCCTGGAAGCCAAGACCCGGCATTAATACTGGCGAGCCCTTGAAACACCCATCAGCAATGTCGTGGGAAAGGCCGATAATGTCGAACAGGGCGGCATTGCGGTAGCTCGAAACGGTGCTTATCCCCATTTTCGACATGATCTTGAGAATGCCCTTGT
>JAGYPB010000056.1 GCA_018399135.1 Deltaproteobacteria bacterium
GATAACTTTCAGCTGAAAGTTTGTTAATTCAAATGTATCTGTTCAGCACCGGAGAGGGGTTCCTATATCAAGGGACGCGATTGTTTCCCGTTGGGTCATCCATGACCGCTTGCTGTTGCCGCCAATGCGCTGGACGCTCTTGCCACTGGATCCTCAAGCCCTGCTCAAGTATAGAGTTGAATAGTGACAATAATCTTGTCATTTTAACGAAAAAGGATAGGCTGCTGTAGTTAAATCAACAACGTTAGTAGCCTCGTTTCTATTCACCCGGGTTTGAATCGCTAACCGTTCTATGGTACTTCTGGCATGTAAAAAATTCTACTAACTTTCCTCTTTAAATCTCTATGTTCGGAACCTGTCGCCATGGCCAATCGCTATATCGAGCAGATAATGACTGCTGCGCAGCAAGGAACTGTCGTCCTTACGGCAAACAAACGTCTGTATCGGCACCTGAGAACCGCCTTTGATCGTTTCATGATCGAAAAAAAGGCGTTGGTATGGCCAAGCGCGTGCATCTTTCCTTATACCGTCTGGCTACAGCAGTGCCTTGATGTCGTTGGTATAAAAGGCAACTTACTGACAGCATATCAGCAATACCACCTGTGGGAAAACCTTATTTCCTCTGAGACCAGTGGAACTCCTCTGGAATTGATGAATCTTGATCGTACGACAGATACGGCGGTGCGCGCTCATAATTTATTAAGTGAATATGATCTGGAGCTAGAACATCATCATGTTACCGATGACCAGCGGATGTTCCTGGAATGGCGCCGTAAATATCAACATGTATGTGAACAGCATCAATGGTTTGATGAGGGGACAGTGGCAGCACGTGTTCTTGCTGCTTTTGCTGATGGGGAACTGGTTCTACCACAGTCAGTACTGTTGGTAGGATTTGATCAGTTGCCTCCTGGTGTCATCAAGCTGAAAAAACTGATGGCCGAACGCGGGTGCCGGTGCCGCGAGCTTGACATGTCGCAGGAACCTGTTGGGAGAGCGGGGCTTTTTGCCGCTGCCGATGAAGCGGATGAAACCCTGCATATGGCGCGCTGGATCCGTTTACTGCTGGAAAAGGGGGCTGAGTCCATCGGTATCGTCGTGCCCGATTTACAGCGCCGTCGTTTGCAGATCGAGCGTGTCCTCGGGCAGCAGATTGATCCGTTGGCAGCTGTTAAGTTTGATGAAACCAGTTTGTTCGGGCTTTCCCTCGGCACTCCATTGGTGCAGCAGGGAGTGGTTGCTGCAGCGCTGGCATGTCTTGATGTGCAACCGCAACTGACCATGGATCGGGTTTCTTATCTGTTGCGCACCCCTTTTATGAGTGGCAGCCAGCAAGAGGCTGATCGGCGTGCTCTGTTTGATCGGCGCTTAAGATCGTTCCAGCAACAACAGTTCAGTTTTGATGCCTTGCTGCGTTTGTCAAAAGATTTTGGCGGATTACCACTTTTTTATCAGCTTTTATCTCAGCTCAAAAATGTCAGCAAGCATCCTGCTACAGCTGAAGAATGGGCGGATATTTTTGCCGCTGAACTCAATTCCTGTGGCTGGCCGGCAGGGGCTTCTCTGTCGAGTCTGAGTTATCAGGCGGTTAAAGCCTGGTACGATAAGGTTTTGGGCTCTTTTGCAATGGTTGACCCTTCAGCAATACGATTGGAACGAAGTCGGGCGGTGCGGATTGTGCGCAGGATTGCTACACAGACTGAATTTCAGCCGCAACGAGCAAGTGGCCCTGTTCAAGTGGTCGGTCTGCTGGAATCTTCAGGGTTACATTTTGAATACTTGTGGGTGATGGGGCTGGATGCCACTACATTGCCGGCATATCCGCGTCCCAACCCTTTTATTCCCTTTCGTTTGCAGGACGAACTGCAGATGCCCCATGCCAGTTTTTCCCGCGAGCTTGAGTTTGCCGGTCAGGTGTTGTCACGCTTGCGCTGTGCGGCTGATGACATTGTTTTTAGCTATCCTCAACGATCGGGTGATACCGACTTGAGTCCAAGTCCTCTGCTGGCCGCTTTTGATCCGATAGAGAACCTGCTTCTGGCCCCCCGAGCTGACCTGTCGTATATGACGCAGATGATCAGAGATGCTCTTGAGTCCTGGCAGGATGACCAGGGCCCTTCCTTGCCTAGCATGGAAGCTGCCGGGGGGACACGTTTGTTACAGGATCAGGCACATTGTCCGTTTCGTGCATTTGTTCATCACCGGCTTGCCGTGCGGCGTTTGGATCAGTCTGTAGTGGGGCTCTCTCCATCGGTGCGTGGTGAATTGCTACATCTGGTATTAGAGGATGTCTGGCGACAGCTACAAAGCCAGAAAAATTATCTGCAATTGTCAGTCACTCACATTCAACAAGTTATCAGTGAGGCCGTTGAGAAAGCTCTGTCGGCACAATTCTCAGGGGTGGGTGAGTATTATCCGCAACTACACCTACTGGAAAAACAACGACTGATTAAGTTGGTCACTGAATGGTTTGAAAAAATCGAGAGTTGCCGTGATCCATTTGTTGTTGTCCAGACAGAACAGAGGCATCAGGTCAATATCGGGCCATTGCAACTAACGTTAAAGGTCGATCGTGTTGATCAGTTAACGAGTGGCGCGAGAATCATTATCGATTATAAAAGTGGCAGCAATGTCAGCAGTGCAGATTTTTTAACCGTACCACTGATTGAACCACAACTCCCCAGTTATGCGGTTGCCGGTGGCAGTAGTGATCAGATTGCCGGGATTGTGATCGCATTGGTCAAGGCCGGAAACTGTCGTTTAAGCGGGATTTCCAGTGAAGATAAACTGCTCGATCAGGTGCGCTCGGTAACAGCATGGCCGCAGGCACAGGAGATTGGAGTGAATGATTGGGACGCTCTGAACGATTTCTGGCGTCAACAACTTGAACAGCTCGCCGTTGATTTTGCTGCCGGTGTTGCTATTGTTAACCCGTTTGACCGTCAGAGGAGTTGTCGCTATTGCGATCTGCCCGGTCTGTGTCGTATCGGTGAAATCGAAGAGGAGGGGAACAATGAGTAGTGCCGATCAACAACAACGGCTGCAGGCCATTGATGCTGACATCTCCTGCATTGTTCAGGCTCCGGCCGGATCAGGAAAAACCGAGTTGCTGATTCAGCGTCTGCTTGCGTTGTTGGCTGTGGTTGAGAGGCCGCAACAGATTCTGGCGATTACCTTTACCAACAAAGCTGCTGCCGAAATGCGTCGGCGCTTGCTTGATGCTTTGGCCGATGCCCGGAATAAATCACAACCTAAGGCCGAGCACGAAGCCCTGACCTGGCGATTGGCGAACCAGGCTCTGGAACGCCAGGGAGAAGGTTTGTTGCTGAATCCCGCCCAATTGGCAATCCAGACAATTGACAGTTTTTGTGCCACCATCGTCCGTAAAATG
Source organism: Deltaproteobacteria bacterium (assembly GCA_018399135.1). Classification (GTDB taxonomy): domain Bacteria; phylum Desulfobacterota; class Desulfuromonadia; order Desulfuromonadales; family Geopsychrobacteraceae; genus Pelovirga. The sequence goes on from JAGYPB010000056.1 coordinate 3,392, forward strand.
CCTTGGGTGACGCGCTTTGGCGGTATGCCCGACATTAGTGATGATGCCCCCCAACTGTACGAAGCGGCGGTAGTACAACTTTTCAAACAGTTGGAATCACCCGGCGTGGTCAGTGATGCACTGAAGATTCTGTTGGAACATCTGGATAACGACATGGCGGTGGTACAGCGTATGCTTGTTGGCCTCCTCGGGCGCCGTGATCAGTGGCTCAGGTACCTGACGAACAATAAGGAAAAGCTGCACAGCGACCTGAATGCCGGTCTTGAATGTATCTGTCATGAATTTCTGGAGCGCGCCTGCCAGAGTATCCCCGCCTTTCTTGTGGATGAGCTGCTGGAATCTATCAATTTTGCTGCTGACCACTGCCCTGAAGAATTCAGTATTGGTCAATGGCGAGGAGTGGTTGCTTTGCCATCCGCAACGATGACGCAGATGTCCTTTTGGTGTGGGCTTGCTGAATTGTTGTTGACTAAAGCCGGTACCCTTAGAAAATCGTTAAATAAAAATATTGGCTTTCCGGCGGGGGATAAAGGTAAAGACGCTAAACAGAAAATGTTAGATCTGTTGGAACAGTTTGAAAAGGTACCGGATCTGGCAATCGCTTTCCATCAGTTACGTTCCCTGCCACAACAGCTGTATAGTGCCAGACAGTGGCAGTTGCTGGATGCCCTGTTTGATCTGCTGCCGCGCCTGGTAGCCCAGTTGTGGCTGGTATTTCGTTCGCGTGGCCAGACCGATTTCACCGAGATTGCCTTGAAAGCAAATCAAGCACTGGGAGAGGCCGACAACCCCAGTGAACTGTTGCTTCAGCTTGATCATCAATTGCAGCATATTTTAGTTGATGAGTTCCAGGATACCTCGCGTTTGCAGTATCAGCTATTCAGTACACTGACGGCTGGTTGGACGGCAGGAGATGGTCGTACCCTGTTTCTGGTTGGTGATCCGATGCAGTCAATTTACCGCTTTCGTGAAGCGGAGGTCGGGTTGTTCCTGCACAGCTTCAAAGGATCATTCGGCAGTACTGACTTGCCGCTCACTCCCTTGCGGTTGCTCTGTAATTTTCGTTCGCAGCAAGGGATTGTTGACTGGGTTAATGAGGTTTTTGCGTCGATCTTCCCAGCACAAATGGATGTTACCAGCGGTGCCGTACCGGCGGAGACCGCTCTGGCCGTCAAGTCTCCACTGTCAGGGAAAGCGGTTGTTATTCATCCTTTTGCCGGCGTCGATGATCTTGGTGAAGCCGAGCAGATTATCGATATTATCTTGACTGCCCGGGCGCAGGATCCGCAGCAGACGATCGCTGTCCTGGTGCGCGGTCGTACCCACCTGCAGCAGCTGCTGCCATTATTGCGTCAGCGGGGAATTGATTATCAGGCTAAAGATATTGATCGACTTGAGGCACGACCGGCGGTTCTGGATATTGTCCACCTGACGCGTGCACTGCTACATCGCGGCGACCGTCTTGCCTGGACAGCTGTGCTCAGGGCTCCCTGGTGTGGTCTGACACTGGAGGATCTGACCATCCTATGTAGCGATCCACATGAGCGTACAATCCCTTCAATGCTGGCGGATTCAATCATCATGGATACCTTGAGTCATGACGCCCGCCGACGTCTTGAGCGGGTTTGGCCCATTCTTCGGCGGGGAATAAAGGTTCGAGCACAGTTGCCATTGCGTGACCTGGTTGAAGGTTGCTGGCTTGCCCTTGGTGGCCCGGCAGGTTTTTCTCAAAGCGCAATAAATGATGTTGAACTGGTTTTCGAGTTGCTTGAAAAGCTTGATCAGGGAGGAGACCTTGATGACCCGGAGCTGTTAGCGCGGCGTCTGCATCAGCTCTATTCCCCCCCCGATAGCAGCTCGAGTGGTACATTGCAGTTGATGACCATCCATAAAGCTAAAGGGCTGCAGTTTGATATTGTCATTCTGCCCGGGCTGGGGAAGAAAACCCGAAGATCCGATGACCCTTTGCTGCGCTGGCTCGAACATCCCGAATATGGCCTGTTGCTGGCCCCGGTCACTGAGCGCGGCAGCCAGGACAAAGACATGGTCTACAAATTAATAGCGCATCTGGAATTCTGCAAGGATGATTTTGAAAATACTCGTCTATTGTATGTTGCTACGACCCGGGCAATTCGTCGACTGTACCTGCTGGGGCATGCTCAGGTCAATAAGGATGGGGTCTTGCGAGCGGCAACGGGATCCTTGCTCGAAAAACTCTGGCCTCATGTCTCACATGTTTTTGACCAACTCGTTTCGCCACAGGAGGTTCCTTCGGCAGAATATCGTGTGCCCGAGTTGCAACGCCTTCAATATTCATGGACTTTGCCGCAACCAACTACCGCACCCTTGTTTGCAAAAACCGACGAAAAACCGGCGTCCAATTCAGAAACTACTGAGCTGATTGATGATCTGTACACAGGTTGGGAAAAATCTTTTCATCGACATGTCGGTACCCTGGTGCATCAATTTTTCGAGCGGATTACTCTTTATGGACCTGGTGTTTGGAATGATATTGAGCCCAAACAACGTATAACTTCGTTGAGTCAATCATTACGGGCTCTGGGTGTCCGACACAAGGATCTGGATGAAGCTATCCAAAAGGTTGTTGATGCTGTTGACAGAACACTGGCAAGCCCGCGCGGACGATGGCTGCTTGCCTCTTACCCGGAGCAGCGAACGGAACTGGCTTTAAGTGGATTCAGTAATGAGCAGATGATTCATGCAGTAATTGATCGTACTTTTATTGACGACGGTCTCCGTTGGGTTGTCGACTATAAAACCAGCAGCCCTGCACATGGTGAAAACCTTGATGATTTTTTCGCACGGGAAGTCGTGCATTATCGACCACAACTACAGATATACACTGAACTGATGCAGAAATTTGATCCCGATCATCAGGTCAGGGCGGCGCTCTATTTTCCGTTAGTGGATGGCTGGCAGGAGTTAAAATTTTAACATGGCACCGAACCTTTGGATCCTATGTCAATGGACGCTTTTCGTCATTCATGACCGTTTACTGTCGCCGACAGACACCCTTTCCACAGGATTTCCGACCCGGTGCTGAGCAGATACACAGAATTGGTATTTTTGGTTTTGATAGTCGTCTCCGCCACAGTGATGGTTCAGTGGAGGATGCCGATGGTGACTGGATTGAATATATTGCCAGTGACGTAGCGCTGTCGCGGATCGATGTTGGCAAGCTTTTTCATCGTCTGGGAGGACAGTTGCAGACGAAAAAGTGATGAGGAGTTTTTGATCAGAAAAAGCTCTACGGTTTTCTTTATCGAGCCGATACGTAACTCGCTTTCAATACTGTAACACCAGTGGCGTTCGCCACTGTCCAGAGTTAATTGCCGGCGATTTTTAACTGTAGCTACCGCATAGACTTCGACATCGGAATTGTTTTGGATTGGATTAATCCCAAAACTGATCATGAGATCTTCCCCCTCTTTAAAGGTGGTGAAATCAAAGACATGAAGCATGGAGATCTGACTGTCCATGTCGATTTGCGCTTCAATTGCCGGTATCTTTAATTGCGGGAAGGCAACCCATTCGCACCAGCCAAGATCAAGTAACAGTGAATTTTTGTCTCTCTTCATAACCTCTCCTGAAGGTGTTTTTCAACGATTGACGCCACTCTAGACACCAAACAAGCAAAAGTAAATAATTCTAATATTAATAATGCGACGGACATTTTCAAACCCTGCTGTTCGTATTGTGCGACAGTAAAAGCATGTTGATCAGCTATCGTCAGCTTGGGAAGTCGTCCATGTGAAGGTCTGCGATAAAATCATTCATGATTTGTCTAATTCGCCGAAAATACGATGGTTTTCTTGTTGACTAAAACAATGAATATCACAGATACTATATTAGTACGCTCTTAAGGCTTGGCAGGGAGAGAATAAATGTCCGCGATAATAAGATTTTTTTTGTTTATATTTGTTTTCGTCATTGTTTGTTTAGCCGCGCTGGCTGTTCTGATTCAGACCCAGCTGACCCCGGAGCGGGTACGTTCCACCTTCCTGCCGATGGTGGAAAAACACCTTGGACGTACAGTTGATATTGGCGATATTAACATCGGTATTTTCTCTGGTGTGTCGATAAGTGATTTGAATATCTACGAAGCAGAGTCTGCTGACCAGTTTGTGACGGTTGGCAAGGCGCAGCTTAGTTATCGGCTCTGGTCATTATTTAAAGGGCAGTTGGATGTTAAGGAAATTATCCTTGATGCTCCGGTAATCACAGTGATTCGTTATCCCGATGGACATTTTAACTTTACTGACCTGCTGGGCGAAGAGCAGCAGCAGACACCACCAGACAATAGCTCGGAACCCCAGGTGCGTACTGCGATGGAGTCGCCATTTGATCTGTTGATACACAGCCTCCGTATTCGTCGTGGGCAGATACTCTTTATTGATCGTTCGATAAACCCAACCGCTCCCTTTCGTTACAGCCTCAGTAACATGGAACTGAGCGTCAAGAATTTCTCCCTCAAAAAAAGTTTTCCCCTGGATGTTTCCATGGTGCTGAATCAGTCGCAGGTCAACCTGTCGGCGCAGGTCGATTTATTGCGTCAATCAGGTAACGCAGCATTACGTGTGTCGCCGCTTGATCTGATTCCTTTTACTCCATACTATCGAACCCACTTGCCGGGCACTCTTGGACAGGCGCATATGGAGGTTAACCTTGATCTTGATTGGACACCCGAAAGATTGCTTTCGCGCGGAAAGATAGCGCTGAATCAGGTTGATATGATGTTGCGAGACTTACCGGATATGCCGATGCGCGGGGTTCGTCTGGCAACAGATTATTCAATTCGTTACGATTTTCCCCGGCAATTTCTCGATATTTCAACAGCGGTGTTCAATTACAACGATATCAGAGCCGTTCTGCAGGGCAATATTGATCTGTCTGTGGCTGATTCTTACGTCGATATTCAGGCTGTACTCGAAAACGTCGATCTGCGCCACAGTGTTCAAAGCCTGCCGCACAGTCTTGTCCGACAATTGCAACCCTATAGCCCGGCGGGAGAGTTGACCGTCAATTTGCGTCTGCTAGGGGCATTAAGTACTGGTGATCAGCTGATTCATTCTGCCCAACTTCGCCTTAATCAGGTGCAGGCAACCGTGGGGCATTTGCGTACCGGCATCAATGGCGATATCGCTTACGCACAGAATCAGCTGACGTCAAATAACCTGCTTCTCAAGGGAGGAGACCAGCAAGCGCAGCTGGTGTTTAACCTGGCAAACCTGCTGACACCGCCGATCAGTGGAACCTTCGCCTTGTCTTCGCGTGAGTTGAATCTGGGTCGATTTTTACCAGATGAGGAAAAACGGCCGGAGCCGTCACCTGCTTCAGCAGCTGAATCCGCACCGGCTCAGGAGCTTGGTCCATACAACCTGCCTGTAGATATCACCGGAACGGCAACGATTGACCGTCTATTGTTCCGCCAATTGACGATGCAGCAGGTCAAAGCGGCCATCAGTTTAAAAGATCATCGCGTGACTATTGCGCCACTAAGTGGCCGCATCGGCGAGGGGCAATTCAACCTCAACTCATCTGTTGATCTGGGGATCGCCGGCTTTCGCTACGAAGGGCAGGTCGTTATGACACAACCTGATCTGGCAACCCTGGCAAAGGGACTTTTCCCGGCTTCCGACCAGAAAATCAGCGGCCAGGTACATTGGATCAACAGTTTTTCCGGGCGGGGTACGATTGTCGACAATCTGCTGAAAGCAGTGCAGGTGGATGGTGAAATCCAGTTATCACAGGGAGCACTAAGTGGCTTTGCGTTGCTTGATCAGGTTTCCTGGTTTCTTGATAGCCCGGATCTGAAGAATCTGACATTCCGCGAGTTTCAGGGTAATTATCGTCTCAGGGATGGAAGGGCGCTGATCGACAGTCATCTCGATGGAACGCAGGTCACAATGACTCCAAAAGGGAGTGTCGGTATCGATGGCTCGATCAAATTGTCGTTGGCAACACGTTTAGCGCCTGAGGTTCTCAGTCGCATGGGAGCTTCTGAGCGATTGAAGCAAGCCTTCGTGGACTCCAGTGGTTGGGGGGTGTTGCCCCTGGAAATGGGCGGCACTTTAACCAGCCCACAGGTTAGATTCGACACTGGAGCGCTGGAGCAACAGGCCATTGACCAGGCCACTAGTGAGGCATCAGATCGCTTGATCAAAAAGCTGTTACCGGAGGTCCAGGGGGAGAGCAGGGACGCGATGAAAAACTTGCTGGATAGTACCTTGCGGCGCTTGCGTACACAATAAATTGGCGGTATCTGTTCAGTACCGGGTCTTCGGATCCTATGTCAAGGGACGCGATTGTTTCCCGTTGGGTCATCCATGACCGCTTGTTGTCGCCGTCCATGGCGACAAACATCCTTGCCACAGGAACCCTATCCTGCGCAAGTACAGCTGAATAGTTAGCATTGGCGTTGCAAAAGCTCATCGACTGTTGCGTTACCACAATTGACCAACTGTGTTTTTCATCTATCGATTGAGCGCGTTTTGCTACGCATGGTGACAAATTCTTCCGCACTGGTCGGATGAATGCCGATGGTCTGATCAAAAACAGCTTTGGTGGCTCCTGCTTTAAGGGCAATCGCGATCCCCTGGATGATTTCTCCTGCGCCTTCGCCGGCCATGTGGGCACCGACCACCCGATCGCTGCCCGCGTCAACAATCAGTTTCATCAGGTAGCGTTCCGTCGTGCCGGACAGTGCCTGCTTGAGGGAGCGGAATTCAGTGGTGAAAATGTCGATATGGGGGTATTGCTCACCTGCCTCTTCTTCCGTCAGACCGACGGTGCCGATATTGGGCGAGCAAAAGACGGCGGTGGGAATAAGTTTGTAGCTCAATGATGTTTGCTTGCCACGGTACAATCGATCCACCAGATTCATGGCTTCCGCCAACGCAACCGGAGTTAATTGCATGCGGTCGATCACATCGCCTAATGCATAGATAGATGGAACATTGGTCTGAAAACCTTCATCGACCTTAATGGCGCCAAGATCATTGAGTTCTACCCCTATCTTGTCAAGACCCAGGTTGGCAGTATTCGGTCGGCGTCCGGTTGCGGCCAGAATCAGATCCGTTTCAACTGATGAACCATCTGTAAAGGTTACCCGCAGCGAACCATCGGTGGTGTTTTCTATTTCGGCTGGCTGGGAGTTGAAGCGCAGATCAATCTTTTTTTTACGTATATGCTCAGCAACGTAGCGGCGAACCTCGTTATCAAAACCGCGCAGAAACAGCTCACCCCGATAAGCCTGGGTGACCGCGACCCCGAGGCCATGAAAGATGCCGGCAAATTCCGTAGCAATGTAGCCACCACCAATGATCAGGGCACGGGCGGGAAGGGATTGCAGGGCAAAGACTTCATCAGAGGTTACCATCAGGTCGCTACCTGGCAACGCCGGTACGAAAGGGCGACTACCGGTGGCAATCAGGATACGTTCGGCGCTGTAGCTGGTACCCTCTACTGTCACCTCATGGTTTCCGGTGATAGTCGCTTTGCCCTTGATCAGGGTAGCACCGGCTTTGCCAAGTATCCCCTCAAGCCCACGGTTGGCCTGGGCAATCACGCCATCCTTGTTCTGCTGCAAGACCTGCCAGTCAAAAGGTGGACGTTGGCTGTTAAAACCAAAACCGGCAGCATGGGCAAAGGCGGAACCATGTTCAGCGGCATGGACATAGAGTTTTTTTGGAACACAGCCAAGATTGACACAGGTGCCACCGGCGCGATCCTGCTCGGCAACGGCAACGCGCACTCCCAGAGCGGCGGCCATACGTGCGGCCCTGACACCGCCGGATCCGGCACCAATGACAAACAGGTCGTACTCATATTGATTATTTGCGTTCATAAAAAACCTTTTTTTTGGGGTATTCACTTCATTCAAGTTATGGATTCGGGCTGATCAAAAATGTTCACCACAGTCACAGAGTCATACATCAAAGAACCAGGTTTTCTCTTGGCTTTCTGTGTCTCTGGCGAGCGAAGAGAACGGGTGGCGAAAAGTTTTATTGCCTTTTGGGGAGCTAAAAGCTTAACCCATTTTTTTAACCGACTTCGTTGTATTCACGTATACGAAACGCAACCCCTAGATCCTCTGCCAGTCGTTCGCAGGCGCCAACATCAATCTCCGGATAGGTGACCATTGTCGCGGTCACTTCGGGAATATGTTCTTTGGCCAGACGAAGGAAGTCTTTAACGGCGACAAAAGATTGTTCGCCAAAGCGCGATCGACAAATATTCTGATAGGTTGTTGCATCAGCAGCATTAAGAGATACCGAGATGGCGTCAACGAGGCCGTTCAGTTCGGGTAAGATGTTACGGTCATGCACCAGGTTGGCCTGGCCATCGGTGTTGATACGGATACGGCAACCATGGTGTTTAAGGCGTCGTGCAACGCTTTTAATCAAATCGAGACGCAAGAGTGGCTCCCCATAGCCGCAGAAGACGATCTCACGATAAGGTGTCGGGTCGCCAATTGCCGTCATTACCTCTTCAACGTCGGGCTCATGATCAAGTTTGAGCTCATGCCCTTTGACCACAAAATCATTGAATTTTGCACAGAAAATACAGCTGTTGGTGCAGCGGTTGGTGATGTTGAGGTAGAGTGAGTCACGAATCTGATAGGCGATGGTCGTCGCTGTATCGCATGTGCCGATACCGAACAGGTCGAAACAATTTCGGCTGGTAATTCGGGCGATATCGGCAAGCTTCAGTTCCTTGATCTCGGCAAGGGTCTCTGCTGTATGCAGCAGATAGGCCGGCTCATTGCGCTTGCCGCGATACGGCTGTGGTGCCAGGTAGGGACAGTCCGTCTCAAGAAGAATACGTTCCAGGGGCAGTTGGCGCACCATGGCGCGCACTTCATCATTTTTCGGATAGGTAATCGCCCCGGTAAATGACAGATAAAACCCCATATCCAGGCACTTGTGAGCCATTGCCAGATCGCCACTGAAACAATGCAGGACGCCACCAACCGCCGATGCATTTTCTTCATCCAGAATGGTCAGAACATCCTCATGGGCATCACGATCATGAATGATGACCGGCTTGCCAACCTCTCTGGCGAGCTGGATCTGCCGTCGGAACGCCTGTTGCTGAATGTCGTGAGGGGCGCGGTTGCGGTAATAATCGAGACCGATTTCACCGACGGCAACGACTTTTTTCCGCTGAACAAGTTGGCGTAAATGTTCCAGGGCGCTGTTATCTAATTGTGTCGCGTCATGGGGATGAAAACCAACAGCAGCGTACAAAGGTTCGTAGCGGGATGCCAGATCGACATTGGTGATGGAGCTCTGCAGATCGCAGCCGATAGAAAGGATATAGCGCACGCCAGCCGTCTGCGCGGCGAGTATGACCTCTTCAAGGTCTTCAGTAAAGCGACTGTTGTCAAGGTGGGCGTGGCTGTCGACCAGTTTGGGTGTAGCATCGGTCATGGTTGTTTACTCGTATCTGTTCTGCACCGGATAGGGAATCCTATGTCAAGGGACGCGATTGTTTCCCGTTGGCAAGGGTGGTTGATGGTTGTCAATGTTATTTGGTCTCGATGCGTGGAAACATCGGCGTTGCTTTGTCAATCCTGGTGCCCGGCGTCAGGCGTACGGAAAAATCGAACTCTTCAGTATGCAAGGAGCTGATGTCGCGCCCGAGCAGGGTGAGGATTTTCTCCGCGGTCTGGGGCATGAAGGGCGTAACAAGCAGGGCGATGACCCGCAATGAATCAACCAGATTGTACATCACCGTAGCCAGCCGTGGCTGTTGTTCCGGATCTTTGGCCAGCGCCCAGGGTGCCGTCTCGTCGATGTATTTGTTGCCGGCGGAGATCAGCTCCCAGATGGCAATTAATGCTTTGTTGAAAGCCATTTCGTCGAGCAGGGCGTCGGATTTGGTGACAGTTTCGCTGAACAGGGAAACAAATTTATCATCGATTGTCTCTGCGATCCCCGGTTGCGGCAAGGTACCGTCGAAGTATTTGCCAAGCATGGCGCTAGAGCGGCTGACCAGGTTACCAAGATCGTTGGCAAGATCAGAATTGATTCGACCGATTAAGGCACTGTGGGAGAAGTCGCCATCCAGCCCGAAGGGAACTTCGCGTAGCAGGAAATAGCGGATGGTGTCGACCCCATAGGTATCGGCGAGCATGTGGGGCTCAACCACATTGCGCAGACTTTTACTCATTTTCTGCCCCTCTACCGTCCACCAGCCGTGGGCAAAAATCTGTCGAGGGAGAGGAAGTCCAGCGGCCATTAAGAAGGTGGGCCAGTACACGGTGTGAAAGCGGAGAATGTCCTTGCCGATGACATGGACGGCCGGCCAGAACGTGGCGAACAGTTTGTTGTGATCCTCGGGATAGCCCAGTGCGGAAATATAGTTGGTCAGAGCATCAAACCACACATAAATAACGTGTTTTTCGTTGCCTGGTACTGGAATTCCCCAGGAGAATGAGGTACGTGAAATCGACAGGTCGCGCAGCCCCTCACGGACAAAACTTAAAATTTCGTTACGGCGCGATTTCGGTTGAATAAAGTCAGGGTTCGCCTCGATATGGGCAAGAAGTTGATCCTGATATTTACTCATCCGGAAGAAATAGGACTCTTCCTTAAGTTTGGTGGTAGCGCGGCTACAATCAGGGCAGTTACCATTGATCATCTGGGTTTCGGTCCAGAAGGTTTCACAGGGCGTGCAGTACCAGTCTTCGTACTCGCCTAAATAGATATCCCCTTTGGCTTCAATGGATTTGAACTGCTCCTGGACCGTGTGTTTATGACGTTCCTGGGTAGTGCGGATAAAATCAGTGTGGGAGGTGTTGAGTTTATCCCATAGCGCCTGAAAACGCTTGACCACACGATCAGCCAGCTCAAGCGGGGTCTCACCGTTGGCTTTGGCTGCGGCTTCAACCTTCTGTCCATGTTCGTCGGTGCCGGTTAAAAAAGCCACCTGGTAACCGCGTGCTCGTTTGAAACGAGCCATCACGTCACAAGCCAGGGTGGTATAGGCATGGCCGATGTGGGGAACATCATTAACGTAGTAGATTGGCGTGGTGATGTAAAATGTTTTTTCCATTATGTATACGCTCCCGTGAGGAAGAGGGTTGTCCTGGGTGTTGTTCAGGTTGCCGGCGTGTCCGGATTTTTGGGGCGGTTGGATCGCCGTCTTGGACGCCGCCGTTTTTTTGCCGGTTTATCCTGAGACTGTTCCCCGGCCTGGTTTGTGGGGGCCTTTTTTGGTGTAGTATCTGCTGTTGATGACAATTTTGATGTCGCGGCCGCCGGCGCAGATTGCGTCTTTTCTTTGGTCCCTTGTTCCCGGCGCTGACGGGAGCGGGAGCCCTGATTCCTGGGTTTCTTCGTCGGCGTAGCTTCTTCGGGAGATGGCGGCTTTTCTGCGGTCTGGGCTGGAGGTTCCTGACTGGCTGCCAGTGGTGGATTGGCCGCCAGGGCAATCTCCTGCTGGAGTGCCTCAATCTGCATGCGACAGCGTTCACCACCAGGGCAGGAGAGGGTGACCGACTGTTGTAGAATATCGAGTGAAATCACTTCCGCCGGCCCGCTACGTAAGGTGACTTTTTTGCCAAGTTTAGGCAGTTTTTTGCGCATCTCATTGTAGTTTTCGTACTCATAAGCAAGACAGCATAGCAAGCGACCGCATTGTCCGGAAATTTTTGTCGGATTGAGGGCGAGCCCTTGAGCTTTGGCCATCTTTACCGAAACCGGTGCAAATTCACGCAGGTAGCTGCTGCAACAGAGCTCTCGTCCACAGACGCCGAGGCCACCTACCAGTTTAGCCTCGTCACGTACGCCAATCTGCCGCATTTCGATGCGGGTGCGTAGTTGCTGGGCCAGATCGCGCACCAGATCGCGAAAATCGATTCTGCCATCGGCAGTAAAGTAAAAAAGCACTTTTGATCCATCGAACAGGTATTCAGCCCGAACCAGCTTCATATCGAGCCCACGTTGACGGATGCGCTGTCGGCAATAGGTAACAGCTTCTTTTTCTTTTTCGCTGTTACTGGCGG
>JAGYPB010000057.1 GCA_018399135.1 Deltaproteobacteria bacterium
CAGCCCCTCTTACCGTGAAGCCTTGATCGCCACCTATCTGCAACAGCGTTTTTCGCAACTTGGCGCCGACGTAGTTTTCGACACTGCCGGTGCAACCATCGGCAGCGACAGTGGCAACATGACAGCCCGTTTTCCGGGTACCCGTGAGGGGGAACCTTTCGTTATCTGTGTACACATGGACACCGTCAGCCCGGCAGAAAATGTTCAACCGGTACTGAACGACGGTGTTTTTACCAGTGCCGGCCATACCATCTTAGGTGCCGATGACAAAGCCGGAATCGCCGAACTGATTGAAGCCATTGAAGTCCTGCAAGAAAACAGCATCCCCTACGGGCCGCTTGAGGTTGTCATCACTGTTTGTGAAGAACAGGGACTGTTAGGTGCAAAACAGTTTGACTTCTCAACGCTGAAAGGTCAGCGCGGAATCGCCCTCGACACTACCGGCATTGATCGGATCATTAACCGCGCCCCCGCTGCCAATCGCATGAAGATCGATATTCATGGTCTCGAAGCACACGCCGGTGTTTGCCCGGAACAGGGAATGTCAGCCATTGCGATAGCCTCCAAGGCGATTGCACGCATGCCTCTGGGGAGGATAGATGAGCACACCACGGCCAACATCGGCACCATCAACGGTGGTATTGCCACGAATATTATTCCAGGCCTGGTCAACTTGCGCGGGGAGGTACGCAGCCATCAGCCGGAACGTCTGCAGCAAATCACTGAAGCGATCATCCGTTGTTGTGAAGAAGAAGTGTATAACAGTTCGGTGATTGTTGACGGCAAAACCAGGCATGCGACAATGGCAATTGAGATCAAGGAAGATTTTCCTGCCATGCAAATTTCCGATACGGCATCCATCATACAGTTAGTTGTGAATGCCGGAAAGGCGTTACAGCGACCGCAACAAATCGCCTCAGCCGGAGGAGGATCCGACGCCAACGTCTTTAATGATCATGGTATTGAAATGGTGATTTTGGGGACAGGAATGGCTAATGTTCATACGCACCAAGAACAGGTCACGGTTGCTGATATGGACAAAGTCAGTTCCCTGCTGGTAGAAATTCTCCGTAACGCCTGATAGCTACTCATACAGTAACTATGCAGCTTGACCTTGCGCAGGATAAGGGATCCGGTGCTGAACAGAGACCTCATACATAATAAAAGGAATCACCAATGGAGACATCCCACGAACGGGTTATCACCGAGAAGTTTGATGCCGTCACCCTGATCAAGATCAACCGCCCCCAGTCCCTTAATGCGCTGGATCCGTTAACCCTGCAACAGCTTGGCGCGGCAATAACCGCCATGGAAGCCGATCCGCAGACCAAGGTAGCTATCATTACCGGTGCCGGCAGCAAAGCCTTTGTCGCCGGTGGTGATATCGGCGTTATGCAACCCCTTGACCCTCTGGGAGCCCGCCGGATTGCTGTCGATGTTCAGCAGTTGTTGAATAGAATTGAATACGGCAGCACGGTATTTATTGCTGCCATCAACGGCTACGCGTTAGGTGGAGGCTGTGAACTGGCCCTGGCCTGTGATATCCGCATTGCCGCCGACAATGCCCAGCTTGGGCAACCGGAAGTCAACCTTGGCATCATCCCCGGCTGGGGTGCCACTCAACGCCTGCCGCGACTGGTAGGAAGTAGCATGGCAAAACAATTGATGTTAACCGGCGAACGGATCAACGCTGCACAGGCAGCGCAGATCGGCCTGGTTAACGAAGTGGTCACTGCTGCCGAGCTGATGGGCCGGGCGCATGAATTGGCGCAGAGCATCGCCGCTAAACCCAAAATAGCGTTGCAACTGATTAAGGAAGCGGTCAATAACGGCCTGGAAATGGATATGAATCGCGCCTTCGCGTATGAAGCCGACCTGTTCGGACTGTGCTTTGCGACCGCCGACCAAAAGGAGGGAATGCGCGCTTTTCTTGAGAAGCGCCAGCCAAACTGGCGCGATGAGTGATGACTGTCACCAGCGCTGTGGCTCGCCACGCCGGAGCAATGCCTGTTTAATCTGGTCAACACAGTCATAGGGAACCCTGATACCACGCAGCCCATAACCGATCTGAATAGCCGAACCGGGCTCGCCATGGAAATCTGATCCCCCGGTAATCACCAGGCCTTGTTGCACCGCCAGACGGATCAGCCAATCACTGTCCTCCAGGCCGGAACCATTATTGTAGACCTCGATCCCGTCGAGGCCCAGAGCCACTAGATCTTTTACCAGATTGTCAAGCTGAACACGATCACGGGTAACGTAGGGAGGGTGTGCCAGAACCGCAATGCCACCACAGGCATGCACCAGACGAATGGCTTCATCTGCGGGAAAATAATGTTTTGCCACATTACAGGGAACCAGATAACGCGTAAAAGCGTCCTCGTTACCAGTGGCATATTTTTTTTGACGCAATACCTGGGCAATGTGCGGCCGCCCGATCGTACCACCTGCCAACTTGCGCACCTCCTGTGCATCAATTGGCGCTCGACCTTCGTCAGCCAGCTTAAGATTGACCGCATCGATAATCTGTTCATTACGGCGCGCACGAAATGTCTGAAACTGCTCGAGTTCGGTTACCAGTCGCGGATCACGATGATCGAAACCATACCCGAGCAGGTGCATGTCGGTGTAGGCTTGCCACTGGCTGGACAACTCGACCGCAGGGATGACTTCTATCCCTAGAGACCCGGCAGCTCTGCTTGCCTGATCGATGCCGTCAATATTATCATGATCGGCCAATGCGATAGCCAGCAAACCCGCCTGAGCTGCTTGATGAACAACCTCTTCAGGGCTGAAAAAACCATCTGAACAGGTGGTATGGATATGCAGATCAACATAGTTACAATTCATTTTTCTATTATTCGTTTTTGTTTCACGTAACGCCAGTGTTTTAATGAAAAAGTTTCTATTCAGCACCGGGTCGCTGCTGAATCATTATATGAATAAAGACTGGAGAGCTGTTAAACATCAGGAGCACTTGACCATTTTATCACTTGCGTGTACACAAACGACACAGCTTTCATAAGGAGCACTTTCATCGCATGCCGTCACGCCTGAACGTCGACAACCTGACGAGTTACTTCTTTACCCGCAATGGTTTACTCAAAGCTGTTGACGGCGTCTCTTTTCATATAGATCAGGGTGAAACCCTGGCGCTGGTCGGTGAATCGGGCTGCGGCAAGTCGATGACCGCCCTCTCCATTTTGCGACTGCTCCCCGAACCGGGACGCATCGTCCGTGGTGAGGTTCATCTCGACGGGCGGGACCTGTTGCACCTGCCGGAAATAGAAATCCGCCGGATTCGCGGCAACGACATCTCGATGATTTTTCAGGAACCGATGACCTCCCTGAACCCGGTTCTGACAATTGGTGATCAGATTGCAGAAGTATTACGCCTGCATCGGGGACTTTCACGCCGCGAAGCTCTGCAACAGGCGACACACAGCCTGGAACAAGTTGGTATTTCCGATCCGCAGCAACGTTTAGGCGACTATCCGCATCAACTCTCTGGGGGACAGCGCCAACGAGTAATGATCGCCATGGCCCTTGCTTGCGATCCAAAACTACTGATAGCAGATGAACCAACGACGGCCCTGGATGTCACGATTCAGGCTCAAATCATGGATTTGCTGCTCAAACTTAAAGAAGAACGACGCATGGCAACCCTGCTGATCACCCACGATCTGGGGATTGTCGCGAGCAATGCCGATCGGGTAGCGATCATGTATGCCGGCCAGATTGTTGAACTGGGCAGCATCAATAGTGTGTTTTCCAACCCACTGCATCCCTACACCAGGGGATTATTACAATGTGTCCCGCGCATTGGCGAAAAAACCAGCCTTTCGACGATCTCTGGTCAACTTCCTGATTTAACCAAACAACATGAAGGGTGCCTGTTTGCTGAACGCTGTTCCTGTCTGTGCGACACTGGACAGCAGCAACGTCCGGCCCTGAAAGAAGTTGCTGAAAACCACCTGGTGCGCTGCTGGAGACTGTCTTAATTATGGCTCTACTTGAAGTAAAAAACTTAAGAAAAAGCTTTAAGGTAACTAGCCCACTTAGCCGTAATAGTGGCAGACTGGTGGCCGTCGATAATGTCTCTTTTTCCATCAAGGCCGGCGAAACCCTGGGTCTGGTGGGTGAATCCGGGTGCGGCAAATCAACGACCGGCAAACTGATTCTTCAGCTACTTAAACCCGACCAGGGACAGATCTTTTACGCCGGCACTGAACTGACCGGCCTCTCTGCAGCAAAAATGCGCCCCTGGCGGCGGCGCATGCAGATGATCTTTCAGGATCCTTTCTCTTCACTCAATCCACGCATGACTGTTGGGGCTATTTTAAGCGAGCCGTTGATTATCCATCGTCTTGTCCCCGCCCGTCAGATTCGTGACCGGGTCATTGAACTTCTCGAAAAGGTTGGTTTGTCTGCTCAGCACGAACAGCGCTACCCCCATGAGTTTTCCGGAGGACAGCGCCAGCGCATCGGCATTGCCAGGGCCCTGGCAGTGGAACCGGAACTGATTATCGCCGATGAACCGGTCTCGGCTCTTGACCTCTCGGTTCAGGCACAGATTCTCAACCTGTTGAAACAACTTCGCGAAGAACAACAGCTCAGTTATCTGTTTATTGCCCATGATCTGGCTGTGATCGAACATGTCAGCGACCGCATTGCGGTCATGTACCTTGGTAATATTGTCGAGCTTTGCGATGCTGCCGATCTCTATAAAAATCCACGCCACCCCTATACAGAAGCCCTGCTCAACGCCGTTCCTGTTCCCGATCCGAAACATGCACGTCCTTTAGCCCTGGCTGGGGAAATCCCCTCAGCGGTCAATCCTCCGCCGGGCTGTCATTTTCATCCACGCTGCCCCTATGCGGACAACCTGTGTCATCAACAGGCTCCCGAACTGAAAACTATCGCCAATAATCATCTGGCGGCCTGCCATTTCAGTGATCAGGTCGGTCGTTATCTGGTACGCAGTTAAGCAAATAATATTCGCAAATAACCTGCGGTTAGGCTAGAATGCCGGCGCACCTCCCAATTAACCCAGTCACCTGAAGCCCCATGACCAGAGCCAAAAAAAAATCAGATTTGAAGCTTGGACTTCACACCCTGCAGGACATCAGTGCGCTTATTCTCCGCTCCCATGACCTTGATGAAACAATTAACAATATTGTTCATCTGGTCGCAGACCGCGCTCACTCTGATGTCTGTTCTTTATATCTGCTTGATGAAGATCAACAGACTCTGGTGTTGCGGGCAACCCGCGGCCTGACTGCGGAATCCATCGGCAAGGTCAAAATGCAGATTGGTGAAGGGTTGACCGGCAAGGTTGCTGCTGATCAACAGGTGCTGGCTATCAGCAATCCCCAGAACCACCCCGATTATCGTTTTTTTCACGAAACCGGTGAGGAAGAATTCCACACCTTTGTTGGTATTCCTCTGCAGGATCGCAGTGCCTCGGTCGGTGTCCTGGTCATCCAGACCCGACATATTCATCATTTTTCTGAGGACGAACTGGCGACGTTAACAACCATCGCATTTCAGGTAGCTTCTATCGTTGTCAATGCCAGGCTGCTTGATACTCTGCATCGTTATGACATTCCCGCACCACCATCATCTTCCAGCTCAACAACCGATCCTGACTCTTCTGTTCAGCATCACACCATCTCACTCTATGGAGAAATGGCCTACCCCGGCATTGTTACCGGCTCGGTGACCATTCTCGATCAAGACTATGGCTTCGCAGATATTTTTGATGAATGCAATATCGACGTGGAAGCGGAGCTGACGCGCCTGGATGAGGCTCTGCGCCAGACCCGGATTCAAACCCTGTATCTCGAAAAAAGAGTGGCCGCCCAGCTCAGCCAGGAGGATGCGGCGATTTTTCACACCCATTTAATGATTCTTGAAGATCGGGGTCTCATCGAACGCCTGCATCGCCTGATCGATGAACGTCACAGCGCTCCTTATGCCTTAAAAAGGGTCATCAACGGCTATCTTGCTGCCTTTGCCCGCATGGAAGACCCTTACCTGCGCGAACGAGCAGCGGACATGGAAGATGTTGGCAGACGCATCCTGGCCAATCTGGTTGGCCGGGCGCCTGTTGGTCTGCAGTTACAGCAACCCAGTATTCTTATTGCCAAACGCCTGCTGCCTTCAGACATGGCAATCCTTGACCATAAACAAATCCAGGGGATCGTGCTGGAGTCCAACGAAGCGAACTCCCACTCGGTGATCATGGCAAAAAGCCTCGGTATTCCTACCGTCATCGGGGTTGAGGGTGCGACCACCCACATCAGGCCCAACGATCATCTGATTCTCGATGCCAATGCCGGCTGTCTCTATCCTAACCCTTCCGTCAGTATTATTGATGAGTACCTGCGCTTAGAGCAGGATCGCCTGCAGGAAAAAGAACGACTGCTGTTGTTGCGTGATATCACCGCGACCACCCGGGACGGCCGACAGGTCGCTTTGCGGGCCAACATTGGCCTGATCAGTGACGTTGATGTGGCTATCAAACATGGAGCTCAAGGGGTCGGGCTCTATCGCACCGAATTTCTCTACATGACCCAAAGCGGTTTTCCTGACCGCGACCAGCAATATCAATACTATAAAAAAATCGTCGAAAAATTTTCCGGCCTGCCGGTGACCATCCGCACCCTTGATATTGGCGGTGACAAGATCCTCCCCTATTTTCGCCAGCCACAAGAAAACAACCCATTTATGGGGTGGCGCTCGGTGCGCATCAGTCTTGATTATCCTGACATTTTCAAAGTGCAGCTCGAGGCGATACTCATGGCAGCTACTGCCGGCCCGGTACGGCTGCTGTTTCCAATGATTTCCAACTTAAATGAAGTCCGCAGCTGTAAAGAGCTGGTACGCCAGGCAGCTCAGCAACTGGAAAAAGAAGGGATCCCTTTTCAACAGCATGTTCAAATCGGGGCGATGATCGAAATACCTGCAGCAATTCACCTGGCTCCCCACCTGGCCAAAGAAGTTGACTTTTTTGCCCTTGGTACCAACGATCTGATTCAATACCTGCTGGCGGCTGATCGTTCCAACCCACGCGTACAGAATCACTATGATCCTTTGCATCCAGCAGTGCTGCAGAGTATTGCCACTCTGGTTGCTGTTGCTCGCAGTCAGGGGACAGAACTCTGTCTGTGTGGTGAAATGGCGACCGATCCCGTCTGCCTTCTCGCTTTGATCGGTCTTGGTATTCGTGATTTCTCCTTGTCGGCCCCCTATATTCCACAGCTGAAGAACATTATCAACCAGATCGACAGTAGTGCCGCCGAGGCGATCATGCGCCAGGCCCTGGAACTCGGTGACAGTGAGGATATTCGACAGCTACTTGATGCCCATCTGGAATACTGACACCTCGACTTTCCTGATTTGCGATTCAGCAGTGGCCATAACGCAGTTGACGCGTCAAAAGACAAGCAAGATTCGATAGATGATGGATGACAGGGTGCTAGGGACAGGTCGGGGACTCAAAGGCCCGATGTTGAACAAATACCCAAATTGTAACAATTCAGCCGCCCCCCCTCAAAAGTAGGGTCGGCTGAATTGTTGTAGTGGTCTGGATAAAAAACGTCTATTCTATAACAGCAAGCAGATCTCCCTGCTCAATCTGATCTCCTTCATCGAAAATCAGTTGTTTAATCATCCCCCCTCGACGCGATTTCACATTAGTCTCCATCTTCATCGCCTCGGTAATCAACAACACATCGCCCTCTTCAACCATGTCCCCTTCTTTAACCATCAGTTTGAAGATTTTACCCGGCATTGGGGCCCCGATCTCATGACCATTATCCGGGTCAGCCTTGACGTTGCTCTTGATATCAGTCTCTACCGAGCGATCAACAACGGTTGTCATCCGGGGCTCTCCGTTTAGCTCAAAGTAGATATGGCGGGTACCGTCCTCCCGTACCCGGCCGATGGCACTGAGTTTGACGATCAGGGTTTTGCCGGGCTCAATATCGACGGTGACTTCATCACCGATATCAAGGCCGTAGAAAAATACCGGGGTCGGAAGAACCGAAACATCGCTGTATTCCTGGCGGAAACGATCGTATTCTTCATAAACTCCGGGATACAAAACGGCAGAAAGGACATCACGGTCAGACACTTTATGACCGAGTTTTTTCTCCAGCTCATCCTTTTTTAAAACAAAATCTGCCGGCTCGAGCAGTTCACCGGGGCGGCAGGTAAGCGGCTGTTCGCCGCGCAGGATAATCTGCTGCAAGCGCTCCGGGAAACCACCATAAGGCTGGCCAATCATCCCCTTGAAAAAATCGACAACCCCTTTGGGAAAGGCCAGATCTTCGCCACGCTCAAAAACATCTTCCGGTGTCAGGTTGTTCTGCACCATGAACATGGCCATATCACCGACAATTTTTGATGACGGCGTCACTTTGACCAGATCACCAAACATATCATTCACAGTACGATACATCTGCTTACACTCTTCCCAGCGATGACCGAGGCCAAGGCCTTCTACCTGTGGTTTAAAGTTGGAGTACTGACCACCGGGAATCTCGTGATAATACACCTGCGCTGTCCCGCTGCGCAGCTCCGACTCAAAGGGTGCATAGTAGGTGCGGCAGGTTTCCCAGTAGTTGGCCAGTTTCTGCAAACCATCATTATTCATCTGCGGATCCCAGATGGTTCCTTCCAGCGCCGCCAGAAGTGCATTCATATTGGGTTGTGCGGTCAAGCCGGAGACTGATGACAGGGCCACGTCAACAATATCGCAGCCGGCCTGGGTAGCCATCAGCAGCATGGCGCCGCCGTTACTGGACGTGTCGTGGGTATGCAGATGGATCGGTAAGCCGACTTCATTTTTCAATGCCTTGATGAGTTTCTCGGCCGCAAAAGGCTTGATCAAGCCGGCCATATCCTTAATGGCGAGAATGTGGGCACCCATCTGCTCCAGTTCCTTGGCCATAGAGACGTAGTATTGCAATGGATACTTGTCCCGCTTGGGATCCAGAATGTCGCCGGTATAGCAGATCGCTGCCTCACAAATAGCATCACTCTTGCGCACAGCATCCATTGCTACCTGCATCCCTTTGGTCCAGTTCAGGGAGTCAAAAACACGAAATACGTCAATGCCACTGACTGCTGCTTTGGCGACAAATTCCTGCACGACATTGTCGGGGTAATTGGTATATCCCACCGCATTGGATCCACGCAATAACATCTGAAAGAGGATATTCGGCACTTTAGCGCGCAACCGATCAAGACGCTCCCACGGATCCTCGCGTAAAAAGCGCATAGACACATCGTAGGTAGCCCCCCCCCACATCTCCAGGGAGAACAGCCCGCCACCCAGGTGCGCCGTCGCTTCAGCAATCCGATCCAGATCGAAGGTGCGAAAGCGGGTTGCTACAAGGGACTGGTGAGCATCACGCATGGTGGTATCGGTAATCAGCAGCTGTTTATGATCGCGCGCCCATTTTGCCAGGCCTTCAGGGCCTTTTTCGCGCAAAATATCCCGAGAACCCCGAGGGTGTTGTTGACCATAGGGAATTTCCGGAATATCCGGCTCACGTAAAGAGGCAAATTTCAGTGCTTTATTGGCTGGAATCCCGGGATAGCCGTTGACTGTAATATCACCAATATAATTAAGAATTTTATTGGCGCGATCCTGTTTGACACGAACTTCAAACACTTCCGGATGTTTTTCCAGAAAGGAGGTATCACAATCGCCGGCTAAAAAAACCGGGTGGGTAATGACTTTCTCAAGGAAACCGATATTCGTTTTTACGCCACGGATACGGAATTCCTGCAGGGCACGGTGCATGGTGCGCGACGCATCAAGAAAGGTGAGACCCCAAGTTGAAATCTTGACCAACAGGGAATCGTAATCAGGTGTAATGACCGCGCCGGCGTAACCAGCGGCGGCATCCAACCGTACACCAAAACCAGCGGCGGTACGGTAGGCCTTGATAGTGCCAAAATCGGGAGCAAAATTATTGCTCGGATCTTCAGTAGTAATCCGCGATTGGATTGCAAATCCTCGTAGTTCAATATCCTTCTGACTCTTGATACCAATTTCCGGATCACTGAGTTTGTACCCTTCGGCGATGCGGATCTGTGCCTGTACGAGATTACGCAGGGTTACCAGCTCGGTGACAGTGTGCTCAACCTGAATCCGTGGATTCACTTCGATAAAGTAGAAGTTTTCGTCTTTATCTATCAGAAATTCAACCGTGCCGGCGTTGATATAACCAACCGTATTGGCGATTTTCAGGGCATAAGAGCAGAGTTCTTCACGTTTTTCCGGGGTCAGATAGATAGATGGTGCAATTTCGATGACCTTTTGATGACGGCGCTGAATCGAACAGTCTCGCTCGTAAAAATGAACCAGGTTGCCGTGCTTATCGCCAAGAATCTGAACCTCGACATGCTTGGGATTTTTTACGTATTTCTCAAGAAAAATTGTCGCATCACCAAAAGAGGCCTGCGCCTCAGACGCAGCGCTACGCAACCCTTCAAGCAACTCTTTCTGGTTCGAAGCGACGCGCATTCCGCGACCACCACCGCCGGCACTGGCCTTGACCATGATCGGATACCCGGCTGATTTGGCAAAGATCAACGCCTCTTCTTCAGTCCGCACCGGATCAGTTGTTCCAGGAACAATGGGAACGCCGGCCTCCTGAGCAACCTTGCGTCCGGACACCTTATCCCCCAACCGTTGCTGGATCTCGGGGGTTGGACCGATAAAGGCAATACCGGCACGTTCACAGGCTGCAGAAAATTCCGGATTTTCAGATAAAAAACCGTAACCGGGATGAATCGCATCGACATTTTTCTTGCGTGCCAGGTCGATAATCTCATCGATCCCCAGATACGCATCAATGGCCCCCTTCCCTTTACCGATCAGATAAGCCTCATCCGCCTTATAGCGATGCAGGGAAAGACGATCCTGCTCAGAATAGATGGCCACAGTAGAGATACCAAGTTCAGTACAGGCACGAAAAATCCGGATCGCAATTTCTCCACGGTTAGCTGCCATGATTTTTTTAAATTTCGTTATACCCATTGTTTTGGCTTCTCCTTGTAAGATGTCAAATGACAAATCTGTAAATTTTTGAGATCACTAAATATTTTTATCTAAAGTAAATTTATATTGAAATATCAATAACTTGTGGATTTTTTCAGTTGTAAAGAAACAATAAAAGCCGGACTTTGTCAAGCTCGGAGTCCGACAGACTCCTAGAATAGCGTTCCGCCAGGAGACCACAAAAAGAAGGGACAAGGGAGAAATTCGAACAAATGATCAGCTGTAAACTTCCAGTTTAGCTGGTCCGGGGTCGCTGATTCCACGGGTATAGGACGCTATGCTCTGTGCCATAGACAAACCGATTTTATTGCTACTTTCCGGATCCAGTAGCCTTTCGCGCTCTTTCATCTGTTCTTGTGATATGTCATTACGTGCCTCGGCAGCCATGGCCTGGGCCTTCTGTGCTACTTTCATATCCTGAGCACTGGGCTGTGCCGGAGCCAGAGCGGCTGCCCGTATTTGCTGCGCCTTTTGCAATGTTGCCTGAGGATCACCCTGAATCGGCGACATATCGATACTGACTGAACCACCAACGGCGTACGTGCGGCCATCCGGACCACGCTCATACGTATAGCTCGGGGAGCCGGCATAAGAACCACCTGCGGCAGCATGAGCGGCCTCATGTGCGCGAACTTCACGGTCACGCATCTGCAGTTCGCGGATTTCTAACGCTTCACGGCTCAGATTCAGCCGATCAACAACAGATGAGGCGTGCGTTTGTTCGTCCCTGGTTGCTTCTTCAGATTTTTCGAGATTGGGATCTTCCTCAACCCCATCAGGCACAAGCCGAGGTAGACCGGAACCTCGTACCGTTGCGGTTGAGATAAAGGGATTATGAGCGGGATTAAAGGCTCCGTTAACGCTGACAGGATCTGGCATCAATGCTCTCCATCAATGACGATTCCTGCTTTTTTAACACATTGTCGCATTAAAATCAAATAATCCCGAAAAAAGGATTTGAGCCTCGGGGATGGGGATTCTCCGACATCGCGCAGGATCCAGTGTATGAGAGGGTCGCATCGATCCCGACCCTCTAAACGTTATAACTGGAACGAAGTGGATAACCAAATTACTTGGTTGAATGTTTTTCCATGCGTTTACGCTCGTTGGCATCTAGATAACGTTTGCGCAGACGGATCGACTTGGGGGTAATTTCAACCAGTTCGTCGTCATTGATATACTCCAGGGCCTGCTCAAGCGACAGAATTTTTGGTGGGGTGATACGTACGGCATCATCACTCCCAGATGCCCGCACGTTAGTCAGCTTTTT
Organism: Deltaproteobacteria bacterium; assembly: GCA_018399135.1. GTDB lineage: Bacteria > Desulfobacterota > Desulfuromonadia > Desulfuromonadales > Geopsychrobacteraceae > Pelovirga. The sequence goes on from JAGYPB010000057.1 coordinate 12,348, forward strand.
CCCGCGACAGGAATTTACTACCAGATCGTTCTCACGCGAGTGCTGACCAATGATCATCCCTTCGTATACATGAACCCCGGGACCAATAAACAAGATCCCCCGATCCTGCAGGTTGAACAACGAGTAAGCGACCGTTTCACCCGCTTCCATGGCGATCAGCACCCCGTTTTTACGCCCCTCTATCGGCCCTTTGTAGGGGGCATAACTGTGAAAACTATGATTCATCACACCGGTGCCACGGGTATCAGTCATAAACTCGGTACGAAAGCCGATAAGGCCACGAGCAGGGATAAGAAACTCAACCCGGTTGGTGCCTTCCATGGTCTGCATGGAGGTCATTTCTGCTTTACGCCGGCCAAGCTTTTCAATCACTGTCCCCTGGTATTCCTCGGGAACATCGATGGCCAGATATTCGATCGGCTCACATGTCTCTCCATCTACCTCACGGTAGATGACCTCCGGTTTGGAGACCGAAAGCTCAAAACCCTCACGACGCATGTTCTCGATGAGAATAGACAGATGCAGCTCCCCGCGCCCGGAGACTTTAAAGGTATCCGTATTGGCAGTATCTTCTACGCGCAGCGAAACGTTGGTTCGCAACTCTTTCGTCAGTCGCTCACGAATATTACGTGAGGTCACCCATTTACCTTCACGACCGGCAAAAGGGGAATTGTTGACAATAAAATTCATTGACAAGGTAGGTTCATCAATGGCGACATAAGGCATGGCCTGTGGGTTTTCCACATCGGCCAGAGTTTCGCTGATTCCCATTTCTTCAAAGCCGGCAATAGTGACAATATCGCCGGCGCTGGCCTCATTGATCTCCACCTGTTGTAGCCCCTGGTAGCCAAGCAACTTGGAAACCCGCCCGTTAGTCACCTTGCCATCGCGATCAATCCGCGCCACCGACTCGCCGGCGTGGATGGTGCCGTTGGCTATTTTTCCAGTCGCAGTGCGACCGATAAATTTGTTGTAATCGATACTGCTGATCAGCATCTGAAACGGGGCCGCCGGATCGCCGGAAGGAGGATCCACGCGGTCACGAATCACATCAAACAAAGGTTGCAGGTTGTCTGATTCCTCTTCCAATGTCGCTTTGGCGATCCCGAATTTAGCACTGGCATAAACAATGGGGAAATCCAGTTGATGCTCGTTAGCGTTAAGTTCGCAGAACAGATCAAACACCATATCGACAACCGCTTCAGGACGCGCCCCGGGACGGTCGATCTTGTTGATAACTACAAGCGGCTTGATTCCCAGATCGAGGGACTTTTTCAATACGAAGCGGGTTTGCGGCATCGGACCATCAAAGGCATCGACAAGCAATAACACCGAGTCAACCATTTTCAGGATCCGCTCAACCTCACCACCAAAATCAGCGTGCCCCGGGGTATCAACAATATTGATCTTCAGATCACCACGCTGCACCGACAGATTTTTCGATAAAATAGTGATGCCACGTTCCTTCTCCAGATCATTACTGTCCATAACCCGCTCGGTAATGACCTGATGTTCACGGAACACCCCCGACTGAACCAGCATGGCATCCACCAGCGTGGTTTTACCGTGGTCAACGTGAGCGATAATGGCAATGTTACGGATATTTTCTATCATTCTAAACCCCTTATAAATCGTGTTTTTCTGGCAAAAGGAGCGCGATTATGGCAGAAAAGGGGCAGCAATCCAAGATAAATTATTAAACGACCTATCTGTCTATAAATACGATTATTATAACTATTCAGCTCTATATTCGCGCAGGGCCTTCGGATCCTGTGGCAAGACTGTCTGTCGCCATGGACGGCAACAGCAAGCGGTCATGGATG
>JAGYPB010000058.1 GCA_018399135.1 Deltaproteobacteria bacterium
AAATAAGGAAAAATAATGACAGATGATTCTAATTATAGTGGTGATAGTATTCAAGTATTAGAAGGTCTCGAAGCTGTTCGTAAAAGACCAGCTATGTATATTGGTTCTACTTCTCTACAGGGATTGCATCACCTGGTTTATGAAGTGATAGATAATTCTATTGATGAATCATTAGCGGGTTATTGTGATGAAATTAACGTTAATATTCATGAAGATAATTCTGTAACAGTTGAAGATAACGGACGGGGTATTCCTGTAGAAATTATTGAAAAACATAAAAAATCTGCGGCTGAAGTGGTTATGACCATACTTCATGCAGGCGGTAAATTTGATGATAAAGGTGAAGGTGCTTATAAGGTATCAGGTGGATTGCACGGTGTAGGTGTATCTGTTGTTAATGCTTTATCGGCTCATCTTGAACTTGAAATCCGCCGTGGAGGGAAAATTTATCGTCAATGTTATAACAAAGGTATGCCCGAAATACCTTTGAATGAGTGTGGAACAACTATTAAAAGAGGAACAAAAATAACTTTCTGGCCGGATCCTGCGGTTTTTGAAACCGTTAATTTTAATTTTGAAACTCTTTCTCAACGATTTAGAGAGATGGCATTTTTAAATGCTGGTGTACGAATAAAAATTACAGATGAACGTTCTGATAAATTTTATGAATTTATGTACGAGGGTGGAATTAGATCATTTGTCGAATACTTGAACAGAGCAAAAAGTCCACTTCATCCATCACCTCTTTATTTTCATGGAAAAAAAGAAAATGCAGAAATAGAGATAGCTATCCAATATAATGATGGTTTTGATGAAAAAATATTTTCTTTCGCCAATAATATAAACACTCACGAAGGTGGAACACACCTTAGTGGATTTAAATCAGCTTTAACACGGACAATGAACACTTATGCAACAGCTAATAATTTGTTAAAAAATGTCAAAATAGCTATATCTGGTGATGATTTAAGAGAAGGAATAGCCGCTGTAATTTCAGTAAAAATACCCGATCCTCAATTTGAGGGACAAACAAAAACAAAACTGGGAAATTCTGAAATAAAAGGCCATGTTGAAGCTATGATGAATGACCAGTTATCCACGTTTCTGGAAGAAAACCCACAGGTAGCGAAAAAAATTCTTGAAAAGGGAATAGAAGCTGCACGTGCACGCGAAGCAGCTCGCAAAGCGCGAGATTTAACACGGCGTAAAGGTGCTTTAGACGGATTATCGTTACCTGGTAAGTTGGCTGATTGTCAGGAAAAAGATCCTGCTTTGTGTGAAATTTATTTAGTCGAGGGTGATTCAGCGGGAGGTAGTGCTAAACAAGGTCGTGATCGACGTTATCAGGCCATTTTACCGCTTAAAGGGAAAATTCTAAATGTTGAGAAAGCTCGTTTTGACAAGCTTCTTACCTCTAACGAAATTAAAACGCTTATCACGGCTATGGGCACTGGTATAGGTAAAGATGATTTTGATGTAAGTAAACTCAGGTATCACCGGGTTATCATCATGACCGATGCTGATGTCGATGGTTCACATATTCGTACCTTGTTGTTAACTTTCTTTTTTAGACAAATGCCTGAAATTATTGAGCGCGGACATCTTTATATAGCGCAACCGCCTTTGTATAAGGTGAAGCGTGGCAAGAAAGAAATCTATTTAAAAGATGATGATACTCTCCTTGATTACCTGTTGGATACAGGCACTGAGGGGATTGCGCTGGAGATGGAAAGTGGCAGGAAGATTCTTCGCGGCAAACAGATTATACCTATGTTGCGCCATATTATAGATTTTAATGGACACTTTGAAAAAATTGTAAACAGAGGTATTCCAGCACAGATTCTCAGTATATTTTTGCGCGGAAAAATTCGTAATGGTTTTGCTGATCAACCAACGCTGGAACCTTTAGTAGAACAGTTACGTCAGATTGAACCGACCGCTCGCTTCGATTTAATGGAAGATCCTGACCGTATTATTGTTAGACTGGGTAATTTACATGCACGTATTGATAGACAGACAGTCGAAATACTTTCAACTCATGAATATAAATTGTTGAACCAGTCCTATCGTCAGGTTGAAGATATTTGCGTTGAGCATCCTGTTGTTATTTCTGTCGAGGGGAAGCAGGAACAGGAAGTCAATAATCGTCAGGATCTTCTGGATGCTATCCTCTCTAGAGCCAAAAAAGGTCAGTATATACAGCGTTATAAAGGTCTTGGAGAAATGAACCCGGATCAGCTGTGGGAAACCACGATGAATGCAGAAAAAAGGATTCTGCTACAGGTAACGATTGATGACGCAGTTAGAGCTGATGAAATTTTTACCGTTTTGATGGGAGATCAGGTTGAGCCGCGTCGGGAATTTATCGAAATGAATGCTTTAAATGTAGTTAATCTCGACGTTTAACAACTGATGAGTATATAACTTCCGCTGGAAGTTCGGAGGAATAGATGATTTTGGAACAAAACAAAGTAGCGGTAAATATTGTAGATGAAATGCGCAAGTCCTATATGGATTATGCGATGAGCGTCATTGTCGGTCGTGCGCTCCCGGATATACGTGATGGTCTCAAACCGGTTCACCGTCGGATTCTTTTTGCTATGCACGATCTTGGTAATGATTACAACAAACCCTACAAAAAATCAGCACGTGTAGTTGGTGATGTGATAGGTAAATATCACCCTCACGGGGACAGTGCTGTTTATGATTCTATTGTCAGAATGGCACAGCAGTTTTCCATGCGCCATCCATTAGTGGATGGCCAGGGGAACTTTGGTTCGGTTGATGGTGATTCAGCAGCGGCTATGCGTTATACCGAAATTCGAATGGATAGAATGGCCCAGGAATTGCTCGCTGACATTGACAAGGAGACGGTAGATTTTGGCCCCAACTATGACGAGTCTCTCGAAGAACCACTGGTATTGCCTTGTAAATTTCCCAACTTACTGGTCAATGGATCGGAGGGAATTGCGGTTGGGATGGCAACCAAAATTCCCCCGCACAATCTCGGAGAAGTCATCGATGGCCTGGTCTCCATTATTGATGATCCGCGTCTTGGTATAGAAGAGTTGACGGACATCATTCATGGGCCGGATTTTCCCACCGGAGGATTTATCAACGGCAAGGAGGGAATCCGCGAAGCGTATAGAACCGGTCGTGGTATTGTTCAGATTCGGTCGCGCGCCATGGTAGAAGTGGATCGCCGCAGCTCACGTGAAGCTATTGTGGTGACAGAAATTCCCTACCAGGTAAACAAGGCCCGATTGATAGAAAAAATTGCAGAGTTAGTGAAAAACAAGAAAATTGAAGGTATTTCCGATCTGCGTGATGAATCGGATAGAGATGGTATGCGAATAGTCATTGAGCTGAAAAAGGACATGGTCGCCGGTGTTGTTCTTAATCAGCTTTATAAAATGACGGCGATGCAGACATCTTTCGGAATTATTATGCTGGCCATCGTTAAGGGTCAACCCAAAATCCTGTCACTACGTGAGGTTCTCGACAATTTTATCGATCATCGACGTGAAATAGTTACCCGTCGGTGTATTTTTGAGCTGAAAAAGGCAGAGGCCCGTGCTCACATTCTGCAGGGCCTGAAAATCGCTCTGGATCATCTTGATGAGGTGATTGAACTTATCAAAACCAGTGCCAATCCGGCGGAAGCCAAAAGCCGCCTGATGGAGCGTTTTGCTTTTACTGATATCCAGGCACAAGCTATTCTGGACATGCGCCTTCATCGGTTAACTGGCCTTGAAAGGGACAAGATCCTTTATGAACTGGAACAGGTTCTTTCACAGATTGGTCGTCTCAAAGAGATTCTCGCCAGCGAGGTTGAAATTCTCAGCATCATCAAGCAGGAGTTGATAGAAGTTAAGGACAAGTTTGCCAATGCCAGACGTACTGAAATTATCGATCGAACTGCAGATCTGACTCTGGAAGATATGATCGTCGAAGAGGATATGGTGGTCACTGTGACCCATAGCGGTTATATCAAGCGCAATGCGGTTTCTCTCTATCGGGCGCAGCGGCGTGGAGGCAAGGGGCGCAGCGGTATGCGTACCAAAGATGAAGATTTTGTTGAAAATCTTTTCGTCGCCTCTACCCATTCCTATATTGTTGTTTTTACTAACCTTGGCAAATTGTATTGGCTGAAGGTTCATGAAGTCCCCCAGGGTGGTATGGCCTCGCGCGGCAAGGCGATTGTGAACCTGCTCGACCTGGCGCCTGATGAAAAAGTAACGACCATTCTACCAGTGAAAAAGTTTGAAGAAGGGCGTTATATTGTTACTGCTACAGCCCGGGGTATTATCAAAAAAACTGATTTAATGGCTTATTCCCATCCCCGCAGTGGGGGGATTATCGCCCTGACCATCGATGAGGGGGATAGCCTGATTGAGGCACGTCTGACCGACGGTAATCGTGATCTTATTCTTGCCAGCAGCAACGGTAAATCAATCCGCTTTCCTGAAACCAATATCCGGTCCATGGGACGGACTGCGCGAGGAGTGCGTGGAATAACCCTCGATCCAGATGATGAAATTGTTGGATTGCAATCAGTGACCGACAACACCGCTATGGCACTGGTCACAATTACCGAGAATGGTTACGGTAAACGAACCGACATAGCTGAATATCGCGTACAAAGTCGAGGAGGCAAGGGAATTATTACCATCAAAACCAGCCAACGTAATGGACGGGTCGTCGCAATCAGGATGGTAGACGAAGATTCTGACCTGATGTTTATTACCAATCGTGGCAAAATGCTGCGTACCAAGGTTCGTAATATCCGCTCTATCGGACGCAATACCCAAGGGGTGCGCATGATGGTTCTTGAGGCGGATGAATTTATTGTTTCTGTGGCAATGCTGGCGGAAAAGGATTCAGTTGATGAGTCTGGAGAAATTGAAGAAACAATTGAAACAGGACTTGATGCAGAGCCTGTATCCCCGGAAGAAGACGAAGATCAGGGTTAAGCTGCTAATATTCCTGATACTTCCTATGCTTTTGTTGTTGGTGGGGGTTGTCGGCTATAGCGGATGGAAAGAATATCAGGTCGCAGAACCGCAACGGTTACTGACAAAAGGTGTGAAGCTGGAGAGTTTGGGGAGATCGACAGAAGCTCTGGAAAATTATAAACGGATTATTGCTCTATATCCACAGGGATCACTGGCTCCTGAGGCACTTTACCGCAAAGCACGGCTTTGGCACTTTGATCTACAGGATCCGCATCAGGCGCTGCTAAGATATCTGCAATTGGAGCGTGATTATGCAGACAGCAGCTATCTTCAACAATCTCGAGAAGAAGCAGCACGTATTGTTAAAATTGATCTTGGTGATGATATACAGGCGATCGGTTATTACCAGCGCCTGCTAAGTAGCGGGCAGGGTTCACCCGATCAATATTTGTATGAGATAGCCGACAGCTATTTTCGTCTGAAAAATTACCCTCAAGCTCGGATTGAGCTGGAAAATCTGCAGTCAACGTATCCGGACAGTCCCTTGTTAGCGGAGGTTCTTCATCGAAAAGCCACCATTCTGGTGCTTGAAAACCGCATGGACGAAGCTCATCAGGACTGGCAACGACTGGTAGAGGACTTTCCCGATAGCGAGTATGCCGGCCGGGCACGTTTTAACATGGCCGCTTTACTGGAAGAAAAAGGAGAATTGGAATCGGCTCTGGAGCAATACCGTAATCTGCAGCATCATCCACAACCACTATTACTGAAACAGAAAATCGAGCACTTAACACGACGCATCCAAAACAGAAACGAGGGGTTGGAATGAATACGAGGATAGCGGTAGTCGGTGCCGGAAGTTGGGGAACAACCCTTGCCAACCTGCTGGCGGAAAAACATCTGTCCGTAGCCCTGTGGTGTTATGAAAAAGATCTGGCCCAGCGTATGCAGACAACCAGGATCAATGATCTGTATCTCCCCGGCATATCCCTCCCACAAAACCTGAAAATAACCACTGATCTTGATGAGGCGGTAACGGATGCCGCTTTTGTTGTCTACGTCACGCCATCACAAGTGACGCGCCAGGTGTTGCGCCAATCGGTGAAGTCTCTAAGTGCAGACGTTGTCGTTATTTCGGCCTCCAAGGGGATAGAAAATGACAGTCTACAGCTGTTATCCCAGGTGTTTGACAATGAACTGCCCGCAGGACTGAAGCAGCGTGTGGTTTTTATCTCCGGGCCATCTTTTGCCCGTGAGGTCAGTCAGCACATGCCGACCGCTGTGGTAGCAGCAGGATACGATCCCGTTGCTGCAGAGGCTGTGCAGCAACTATTCAGCACGCCGGTGTTTCGGGTTTATACCCACAATGATATTGTCGGGGTTGAGTTGGGTGGAGCGATGAAAAACGTCATTGCCCTGGCTGCCGGGGTCGCCGATGGTCTGGGCTTTGGCTACAACACCCGTGCCGCGTTGATCACCCGTGGTCTGGCAGAGATGACACGGATGGGGGTCAAACTCGGCGCCAATAAGGAAACTTTTGCCGGTCTGGCAGGGATGGGTGATTTGGTTTTGACCTGTACCGGCGATCTTTCGCGCAATCGCAGCGTTGGTATGGAGTTAGGCAAGGGGCGCTCTCTTGAGGAAATTATGGCAGGAATGAACATGGTTGCAGAGGGGGTAAAAACAACTCTGTCGGCTTATCAACTGGCCCAAAAGCTCGGGGTAGATGTCCCTATCATTGAGCAAATCTACTTCATTCTGTATCAGAACAAAGATCCACGTCAGGCAGTAACCGACCTGATGCTACGCGATCTGAAGGCGGAAAAATCCTGAGTTTGTTCGTACAGTTAACAAAGGAGTTAAGATGAGGATTCTGTTTACGTTGCTGTTACTGATCTGGTGTGGAACGGGAACCCTGATGGCTGCGACTCTGGTTGAAATGAAAACCAGTCAAGGAACGATTCAGATTGAACTCTATCCCGAAAAAGCCCCCAAAACGGTAGATAATTTTCTGGCTTACGTTGATCAAGGATTCTACGATGAAACCATCTTTCATCGTATTATAAGAGATTTTATGATTCAGGGAGGTGGTTTTGACAAGAAAGACCGTAGGAAGGAAACCGCATCACCTATTGTAAACGAAGCAGATAATGGACTGAAGAATCGTTCCGGCAGTCTGGCGATGGCGCGCACCAATCAGGTTGATAGTGCCACCAGTCAGTTTTTTATCAACCTGACCGACAACGATTTTCTTAATCATCGAGGTAAAACCCCCAACGCATACGGCTATGCCGTTTTCGGGCAGGTGGTTGGAGGGATGGAGATCGTCGAAGCCATCGGCAAACAAAGAACCTACAGGCGTAATAACCTTTTTCAGGATTATCCTGAACAGCAGATAGTTATTGAAAGTATCCGTAGAATTGATACATTGTAGCGCAGTCGGCTATCCTTTCTTACCATATTTTAAAATGATCGGCGACCCTGTGAAAGGCGGATAAATGGCACGATTCCGGGTCATGAGCTACGATCTGAACCATGAACGCAACCGCTCAGGCGAGTTGTGTACTGAACTCTGTAGTCAGATTATACGGCAACAGGGAGTTGATCTGGTGCTGCTGCAACGTATTGGTTCGTCGTTGGGTGAGACATCCCTGCAACGCCTTTCCGAGCGGGTTGGGTTGCCAGCTTACGGATCTCACAGCGAAGGCAGTTGCGCCTTTTTATCACGTTACCCCCTGCACAACCTGCAAACTATCCCCCTGGGTTACGATGACATCTGCGTCAGGGCCGACTTTGATCCAGCCTCCGAACGCGTTCATCTACTTAACCTGACCTTGAACTGGCACCCGCGCAAGCGACTCTCGCAGGTAGCAAAACTCCTTGGCGAAGAACTTCTAGGCAGTCAAAGTTTCCCCTGTGCGACTATTATCGCTGGAGACTTTGGTTTACCCTTGTGGGGTTGTGGACAAGTAGTTTTTAATCCACTTATTGAGCGGGCAAAACACCCCTTTTGGCGGGCAAACTACCCGGCAGTCTTTCCCTTATGGGGGCGGGGACGTATCTATTTTCAGGGCCCTGTTGTTGCTGTTGGCGGACAAATTATTTCCAGTAAAGAGGCAAAAAACTCGTTAATTCAACTACCTTTAGTTGTTGATGTAGATACTCGCGATACCCGTAAGGCTTTGCGTATTAAAGATCAGATTAGCCTCAACCCAAAGCAGCCCAAGCCTGTCTGTGGATAAGTTGATAAAATGTGGAAAAGTTGTTTTTGCTGAAAACGACAGCGTATGAAAGCCCGCGAAAACGCATTGAAAATCTTGAAATCTCTCGAGTTGATTTATCCTGATGCTCATTGTGCATTGATTTATCGATCCCCCTGGGAACTTCTGGTTGCCACCATCCTCTCGGCTCAGTGTACCGATGTGCGGGTCAACCTTGTGACGGTTGATCTGTTCAAAGCTTATCCTGGTCCGGCCAGTCTGGCTGCGGCACCGCAGGACAAGGTTGAGGCCCTCATTCGTTCAACCGGTTTTTTTCGTAATAAAGCCAAAAACCTTATACGTTGTGCGGCACAAGTGATGGAAAGGCATCAGGGGCATGTACCACAAACTCTGGAAGAACTCGTTGCTCTTGATGGGGTTGGGCGTAAAACGGCTAATGTCGTTCTGGGCAATGCCTTCGGCGTACCAGGAATGGTTGTCGATACCCATGTTAAAAGGTTGGCACGGCGTTTTGGCTGGACCAGGTCGGATGTTCCCGAGAAGATTGAAAAAGATCTGTGTCGCTTGTTACCGTCTGCAGAATGGACACAGTGTGCCCATGTTCTTATCTGGCATGGTCGTGCTTGCTGCAAGGCCCCGATTCCTCACTGCAGCCGCTGTGCGATCGTTGCCTTATGTCCGCGTAAAGGGGTAGAGCGGGCGCACTGAATGGCGTAAGACAATCTGTTTACCATAAGAAAAGCCCCGCAAGAAATTGCGGGGCTTTCCGGTCTACCCTCAGAGGCGTTCATAACTACAGTTATTGCTGTAGAAAACAGTTAAAAACTTAAACTTTTACGACGTTTGCTGATTGTGGGCCTTTTTCTCCCTGGATGACGTCAAAGCTGACACGATCTCCCTCAGCCAGGGATTTGAAACCCTCGGACTGGATAGCAGAAAAATGGACGAAGACATCAGGACCGTTGTCCTGCTCGATAAAACCAAAACCTTTAGAATCGTTGAACCACTTTACAGTACCTTCTGCCATGCTTTACTCCTTATACATTTTGTCGAGGGTAACCGAATACTCCATTTTTTTCTAGCATAAGAAACAATGAAAAACAACGTTATTTTATAAAGCAAGTCTGTTTCTGTGGCGATTTTCTATGTGAGTGTAGCGCTGGCACCCAAAATTTTCTCAAACAAGAACATTTTGAGATAAATGTGACAGGGTGATGTTGGCAATTCAACGAGACACAGGGTAAAATGACAAATCAACATAACTACATAAGGAGGTCGACGATGCTCGGCAATTCGTTTGCAAGTGAAAAAAAACTTACCGTCAGTGGTGTAGACTATAACTTTCATAGTCTGAAAGCTGCATCCAGTTCTGGGCTGGGTGATCTTGATCGCCTGCCCTTCACCATAAAAATACTGCTTGAAAACCTGCTGCGTAAAGAAGATGGCTTGCTGGTCAAGCGCCGGGACATCGAAGCCGTCGCTAGCTGGGGAACACAGACAACACAAGTTGGCGAGATTGCATTCAGTCCTGCACGGGTACTGATGCAGGACTTTACAGGCGTGCCGGCCATTGTTGATCTGGCGGCGATGCGCGATGCAGTCGCCAAGCTTGGCGGTAACCCGGCTGATATTAACCCTCAGATCCCTGTCGATCTGGTCATTGACCACTCGGTTATGGTCGATCACTTCGGTAGATCAGACGCTTATAAGGCAAATGTTGACCGAGAAATGGAACGCAACCGGGAACGTTACGCTTTTTTGCGCTGGGGACAAAAAGCGTTCAATAATTTCCGTGTGGTTCCACCTGGCACAGGAATTTGCCATCAGGTTAACCTTGAGTATCTGGCCCAGGGTGTGTGGAGCGAAGAGGTTGACGATCAACGCTGGGCTTATCCTGACACCTTGGTTGGGACTGACAGCCATACCACCATGATTAATGGTCTCGGGGTTCTGGGTTGGGGGGTTGGCGGCATTGAAGCAGAAGCGGCCATGCTGGGCCAGCCCATTTCCATGTTGATTCCTGAAGTTGTGGGTTTTCGTCTGACCGGCAGTTTGTCTGAAGGGGTTACCGCTACCGATCTGGTTCTGACCGTGACGCAGATGTTGCGTCAATACGGGGTGGTTGGCAAGTTTGTGGAATTTTTTGGTGCCGGGTTGTCGCAACTGCCTCTGGCTGATCGTGCCACTATTGGCAATATGGCACCGGAATACGGCGCAACCTGTGGCTTCTTCCCGATTGATCAGATCACCCTTGATTATCTGGCTCTGACCGGCCGCAGTCAGCAGACTATCGATCTGGTTGCAGCCTATTGCAAGGAACAAGGGTTGTGGCGTCGCGATGATCTTGCTGATCCTCATTATAATGTCGTACTTGAACTGGATCTAAGCAGCGTTAGACCCAGTCTGGCCGGCCCTAAACGTCCCCAGGATCGTGTTCTTCTTGACCAGATGCGGACCGCTACCGAGACGGTGTTGCCCGAGAACAACCGCGATCATGCGGTTCCTGTCCCTGACAGTAAGGATCAGTTGCGTCACGGTGACGTGGTGATTGCCGCGATTACCTCTTGTACCAACACCTCCAATCCGGCGGTGATGATGGCCGCCGGTCTGCTGGCAAAAAAAGCGGTGGAAAAAGGACTGACCCAGAAACCCTGGGTAAAAACATCCCTGGCCCCCGGATCCAAGGTGGTTACCAATTATTTAGCCAAAGCCGGGTTGCAGGATTATCTTGATCAGCTTGGTTTTAACGTTGTTGGCTATGGTTGCACCACCTGTATCGGTAATTCCGGGCCCTTGAGTGGTGCGATTGCAGAAGCGATTGACGCCGGCGATTTGACTGTCTGCTCGGTGTTATCCGGTAACCGTAACTTTGAAGGGCGGATCCACGCCCAGACCAAAGCGAACTGGCTGGCATCGCCACCTCTTGTTGTCGCATTTGCCCTGGCAGGAACAACCCGTATCGATCTGGCTACGGAGCCGATTGGTAGTGGATCCGACGGACAACCGGTCTATCTTAAAGATATTTGGCCGAGCAACGCTGAGGTTGCCGAGATGGTTGCTCTGGTTAATGCCCAGATGTTCCTTAAAGAGTATGCCGAGGTTTTTGATGGCGATGAAAGCTGGCAGGGTCTGCCGGTTCCCGAGGGTATTACTTATACCTGGGAGGCAGACTCAACCTATATTCGGCGTCCGACTTTCTTTGATTCTCTGGAGAAAGCAAAAGAATATCCAGGGGTCAAAGAGGCCAGATTGCTGGCTCTGCTTGGTGACACCATCACGACCGATCATATTTCCCCGGCCGGTTCCATCAAGGTGAGTAGTCCGGCAGGTGTCTATCTGCGCGAGCATGGTGTAAGTGAAGAAGATTTCAATTCCTATGGTTCACGCCGTGGTAATCCTGAGTTGATGGTCCGTGGAACCCTTGCCAACATCCGCTTACGCAATCGGATGGTGCCCGGAAGTGAAGGGGGGGTCACTCGCCATTATCCCTCCGGCGACGACCTGAGTATTTATGACGCAGCCCAGCGCTATGCCGCTTCCCAGGTGCCGCTTCTGGTTATCGCCGGGAAGGAATATGGCACGGGTTCGAGCCGCGACTGGGCCGCCAAAGGCACCCTGTTACTTGGCGTCAAAGCGGTACTGACCGAAAGCTATGAGCGTATCCATCGATCCAATCTGGTCGGCATGGGGGTGTTACCACTGCAGTTTACCGGCGATGATAGTGCAGAGAGTCTGGGATTGGACGGCAGTGAAACCTTTAACCTGCCCGCCGGACCGGTATTGCAGACAAAGCAGAAACTGCCCGTTGAGATTGTTCGTGGCGGCGGCCAAAAGCAAACCATAGAGGTGCTATGCCGGATTGACACCGATCAGGAGGTTGCTTTCTTCCAGAGTGGTGGAATTCTTAACCATGTACTGCTGAAACTGATGAAGAAATAAAGGTGTTTTCACAGCGATCGACGTTGAACGCGCCGCTGGAGAACCTTGTTTTCAGCGGCGCGTAGCTATTCAAGCAACCTTAATGTCGTTGATTATTAACTGGTTATCTTCAACCTGCCAGCGGATATTGTAACGGTCAAGACGACAGCCATAAGAGTGTTGGTCGACATCCTGGTTTCGGTAGGCCGGACGTGGGTCGAGGGACAGGGTTTCGCGGATCAGGGTTTCCAGTTCCGGCGTCTGACCTGAAAAATTTCTGAGTTTGTGCAGCGCAGCATCAGTGAAATGGATTTCCAAAGCAGTTTGCGGTTCGGAAGCAGCAAAGCCGCCCAGGGCATCTCGAATACTGTCGGCATAAGGGATATAGGGTTTGATATCAATGATCGGTGTTCCGTCGATGAGATCGGCACCCTGGACTTCCAGCGTCAGGACACCAGCCCTACTGTCAATATGCAGTAGTTTAACTGCTGACAGGCCGATGGGGTTGGGGCGAAACGGGGAGCGCGAGGCGAAAACCCCGATGCGACGATTTCCCCCCAGCCGCGGTGGGCGCACCGTTGGGTTCCAGCCCTGATCCAGGTGCTGGTGAAAAGCAAACAGCAGCCAGATGTGACTGAAACCATCGAGTCCACGGACAGATTCGACAGAATTGAATTCGGGTAGAAATTCAATCTGTGCTTTTATTGATGGCGTCAGGCCGGATTGGCGTGGAGTGGCAAACTTTTCCCTGAACGGTGAACGAATGACGGCAATCGGACTCAGAGATATATTTTCCATTACGTAACTTTCGCCGGTTGCAATGAGGAGAGCGGATCTTTTCTGCTGCTGAGCCAGACCCCGAAAAAGACCAGGATACAGGCAAATAATTGTGACATATTCAGTTTGTCTCCCAGGATAATCATTCCCATGATCACCGCGAACACCGGAATCAGATTGACATAAGCGGCGGCGCGATTGGCTGGAATTTTGCTGACCCCAAAATTATAACAACCGTAGGCCAGGCAGCTGATAGCCACTCCAAGATAGATGACGGCCAGTGCCGGGACGGTTACCCAATGGGTTGGCAGTCCCGCATCCGGCAATAGTAAAAAGGGCAGAAAAAACAGACTGCCGATAAACGCCTGAAAAGCCGTCAGAAACAGGGGCGGATAATGACTGCTTAAGTGTTTAACCGAAATGGTATATCCGGCAGCACAAATCATGGCCAGAAATTCCAGAAAATTACCCAGCATAGGGTTGGGCGCATTGTCGCTGCTGTCCCCAGCCATGCTCAGCCAGATAACCCCGCTGATCGCCACACCAAAACCAATCAGGGTGTGGCGGCGGATTTGTTCTTTGAGCAGGCCCCAAGCCAGAACTGCCACCAACAGCGGCAAAATAGCCGAAACCATTCCAGCCTGAGAAGCACTGGTTAATTCAAGGGCTCTGGCCTCAAACAGAAAATACAGACAGGGTTCACAAAAAGCCATTAACAGCAGGTATTTGATATCTTTGCGGCGTAAATTCAGGCGGCTGAAGGCCGGGATAAAAATGACGAAACACAAGGTTGCAATCAGCATTCGCCCGAAAACCACCTGCATCGGGTGGTATCCCACGAGGGCCAGCTTCATGGCCACAAAGGAGCTGGCCCAGAGAATCATCGCCAGCAGCAGGCAGATTTGTGGTAACCATTGATTGAATTTGCTCACAAAAGTCTCCATAGAAAGATTCTGATGAAGATAATACCCGCTGTAAAATCTTGCCAGAGAAAACACAACAAATCTCATTATGAAAAATCCGGATAGAAATAAACTGCTGATCAA
>JAGYPB010000059.1 GCA_018399135.1 Deltaproteobacteria bacterium
TCTGTTGCCGAGATGCCTATCCGCCAACCCACGACATGAGAAAAGTTTGACGCCCAGACAGATGTAACAGTAGAATGGGACGCTTTTGTTTTATTCAAGGAGGAGGCAGCTCGGGTGCTACGCACTTTATTTTTTTATCTGGCTTTCTACCCCTGGACGGTTATTGCGCTGACCATTGGCGTCTGTCTGTCACCCTTTGGGCAGAATATTGTTCATCGTTGGGGGATCCTGTGGGGACGTAGTTGCCTGTGGCTGGCGGGGTTAAAAGTTCAGGTAACAGGGAGTGAAAACCTCACAGTTGCCGGCCCGGCGATTTACGTCAGCAATCACCAGAGCAATTTTGACATTCCGTTGCTCTACGCCGGTCTGCCGATTCAGTTCCGCTGGATGGCCAAACAGGAGCTGTTCAAGATTCCGTTATTTGGGCTGGCCATGAAAAGTAGTGGCTATATCCCGATAGACCGTTCCAATCGCAAAGAGGCGATGCGCAGCTTGACGGCCGCCGCGAAGCGGATCCGCGACGGGGTATCCGTCATTATCTTTCCGGAAGGCACCCGCAGTCCGGATGGTGCCCTGCAACCGTTCAAAAAAGGGGCATTGCTGCTGGCCGCCAAAGCCGGGGTACCGATTGTGCCGATGGCCATTCACGGCAGCCATCAAGTGCAACATAAAGGCAGTCTGCGCATCAACCCAACCCCGTTGCTGCTGACCATTATGCCTCCGATTGCTACTGATGGATGGAAGATGTCACACATCGATGAACTGACCGATCAGGTCCACGAGCGGATTGCCCGCTGTCTGGAAAGCCATGACCAACCCCGCTGAAGACACTACTGAAGACATCCGCCTGTTGCCGTTTGGCGGTTTTGGCGAAATCGGCATGAATCTGCTTGGGATCGAAACGCAAGGGAAAATCCTGCTGATCGATTGCGGGCTGATGTTTCCCGAAGCCTACATGTTCGGCATCGACCTGGTATTGCCCGACATCAATGTCCTTGAAGAGCGCGGTGCTGATATTGTCGGTCTGGTTCTGACCCATGGCCACGAAGACCACATCGGCGCGCTGCCGTTTTTGTGGCAGCGTCTCGGCTCCCCTGCTGTTTACGGCACCGGCCTGACCCTGGGGCTGCTGCGCCGCAAACTCAAGGAATATGAACTCGACAGCCGGGTAGAAATGATCGAGATCACACCACGCCAACGGTATGATCTCGCACCCTTTGAGGTAGAGCCCTATCGTGCCGCCCACTCGATTGTCGACGGTGTTGGTCTGGCGATCCGAACCCCGGCCGGGCTGATTGTCCACAGTGGCGATTTCAAAATCGACCCGACTCCGGTCGACGGCAAGAACACAGATCTTGCGCGACTGGCGGAATTCGGCGAGGAAAGCGTCCTGTTACTCCTGGCAGATTCCACCAATGTTGAGAATGAAGGGTACACCCTGTCGGAACGCACCGTCGGCAAGGTGCTGGAAGAGATCATCCCGCGCTGTCCTCAGCGCGTCATCCTTTCGACCTTTTCTTCCAATATTCATCGGATTCAGCAGGTTGCCGACGCCGCCCGGCTCGCCGGGCGCAAACTGCTGATCAACGGCCGCAGCATGGTTGGCAACGTCGCCGTTGCCCGTGAGCTCGGCTACCTTACTATCCCGAATGAGCAGTTTATCGAGTTGCGCGATCTGCCCCATACACCACCCGAAGAGGTGCTGATTATCACCACAGGCAGCCAGGGGGAGCCCTTAAGTGCCTTGATGCGCATGGCCCTGGGTGATCACAAAAAAATCAATATTGATTCAGGCGATACGGTCATCCTGTCGTCGAAATTTATCCCCGGCAATGAAAAAGCTATCAGCGATCTGATCAATCACCTCTACCGTCGCGGGGCTGAAGTCATTTACGAAAAAACCAGTGAAATCCATGTCTCCGGCCACGCCAGTCGCGAAGAGTTAAAGCTCTTGCAGAGTCTGGTCAAACCGCGCTACTTTGTTCCGCTTCACGGCGAATACCGTCATCTGGTCAAACACCGCCAACTTGCCATGGAGATGGGAGTAGCACCGGAAAACACCCTGGTCATCGAAAATGGTCAGGAGGTTATCGTTAGCGCCGAAGAACTACGCCTCGGCGAGCGCTTTGAAACTGGCCGGGTTTTTGTCGACGGCAAGGGAGTTGGCGACGTCGGGGTCATGGAACTGCGTGACCGCCGCCATCTGGCCAACCATGGACTGGTGATTCTGATGCTGGCAATTAACCAGTCAACCGGTAAAATTATCCAGGGCCCGGATATTTTTTCCAAAGGCTTCATCCCCGAAGACTCTGATAATGGCGAAGCTTTGCTGGCCGAAGCGCGCCAACGCGTCTGCGAACTGCTTGATGAACACAGCCTGGCCATGGTCAGTGACTGGGAGGAACTGCGGGTCGAAGTGCGCAAGGTTCTGCGCCGTTTTTTTAACCGCGCCATCGCCCGGCGCCCTTTGATCCTGCCGGTGATTCTGGAACTTTGATATGAACGATAAAGAAACAACGGACGTGAGCGACAACCGAATACGCAAGGAAATCCTCGGCCTGGTGTGGCTGGCCCTTGGGGTTTTTCTGTTGATCTGCCTGCTCAGTTACAGTAATGACGACCCTTCCTTCAATAACAATCTGCATCCGGAGCAAGTTCAGAACCTGATCGGCGTCTTTGGTGCCCACCTGGCCGATCTAATGTACCAGATCTTTGGCGTGACAGCGTTATTATGGCCCTTGGGGTGTCTCCATCTGGCATGGCGCTGGCTTAAGTTTAAGGAGGTCCATTTTCGCATCACCCGTTTGATCGCTTTTCTGCTCATGCAGATCACACTGGGAGCCCTGCTCGCCCTGCGTTTTAACAGTATCCCTGTGTTCGGCCAGCAAATCGAAGAAGCCGGTGGCACCCTGGGACGCATCCTGGTGCAGATATTGACCCATTATCTCAATGTCGGTGGTGCGGCGATTGTCCTGATTGTTTTTTTCCTGGTGGCATTGATCCTCTCGACCCGATTTTCCTTTGTGCTGTTTATTGACGGCTTTCTCGATCGCCTGGGGCGCCGGCTGGAGATGCGCCGGGAAGCCCGGCGGGCCCGCAGGGAAATGAAGAAAAAAACCCGCCGGCAGCGTGACGAAAGAGGACCGGCCATCATCACCAGTGAGCCGAAAAACCTGACCCCGGCAGGGCCGGGCAAAAAATCCAAAAAAAGAACGAGCGATAAAGAAGACCCCCAGGTCGCGTTTTCTTTCCTGGAAGCCAGTGGCGACTACCACATGCCATCAGCTTCGCTGCTTGAACACGACGGTGCTCCGGCCAAACCGATTGACCGTAACAGCTTGACCATGGCCGCGCGCATGCTCGAGAAAAAACTTCTTGATTTTGGCGTTGAAGGGGACGTGGTTGAGGTCAAACCGGGCCCGGTGGTCACCATGTACGAATTCTCCCCGGCACCCGGGGTCAAGGTCAACAAAATATCCAACCTCCAGGACGATCTGGCGATGGCGCTACAGGCGGTATCGATCCGCATCGTCGCCCCGATTCCCGGACGCGGAGTGGTTGGTATCGAAATCCCCAACAAGGATCGCGAAACGGTTTATCTTAAAGAAATCATCGATTCCGAGGCCTTTAACAAGCATGGCGGCAAACTCCCCATGGCCCTGGGTAAGGATATCTTCGGTCAGGTGGTGGTTTCCGATCTGTCACGCATGCCCCACCTGCTGGTCGCCGGCTCTACCGGTAGCGGCAAGTCAGTTTCCATCAATACCATGATTCTTTCCTTGCTCTACCGTGCCGCACCCGAAGATGTCCGGCTGATCATGATCGACCCGAAAATGCTCGAATTGTCAATTTATGAAGGCATTCCACATTTGCTCCTGCCGGTGGTAACCAACCCGAAAAAAGCGGCCCTCGCCCTGAACTGGGCCGTGCGCGAGATGGAGCGTCGCTATCAGCTGATGGCGGCCAAAGGGGTGCGTAACATTGACGGCTACAATCGCAAACTCGCCAAGGAGGCCAAGGAGGCGCAAAGCCGCGTAACCGATCCTGAACCGCAGCTGGATCCCAGTGAACTGATGGATGAACTCCCCCCCATTACTGCAGAAATCCCCCCGGAGGAGCTGGAACACGGCCACCTCCCCTATATTGTTCTTATTGTCGATGAATTAGCTGACCTGATGATGGTCGCCGGTCGCGACATCGAAGAATCGATCGCCCGTTTAGCGCAGATGGCGCGGGCAGCCGGCATCCATCTGATTCTCGCCACCCAGCGCCCCAGCGTCGATGTCATCACCGGTCTGATCAAGGCCAACTTTCCAACCCGGATCTCCTTTAAGGTGTTTTCACGTATCGACTCGCGCACCATCCTCGATTCCATGGGCGCTGAAGCCCTTCTTGGCATGGGTGATATGCTCTTCCTTCCCCCCGGCGTCGGTTACCTGCAACGGGTTCATGGCGCTTTTGTTTCTGAACACGAAGTTCAGCGCGTGGTGGAATTTCTCTCGCGCCAGGGCAAGCCTGAATATGACAAGTCGATCCTTACCGCCCCACCGGCCGCTACCGAACAAGCCGGCGAAGAGGAGAACGACGAGCTCTGGGATGATGCACTTAAAATCGTCAGCGACACCCGCCAGGCATCTATCTCCATGATCCAGCGACGTTTGCGCGTCGGCTACAACCGTGCTGCCCGCATGATCGAAAAAATGGAGCAGGAAGGCATCGTCGGCCCCTCCGATGGCAGCGGCAAGCCCCGTGAGGTTCTGATCAGCAAAATCGAGTAACGATCAGTTCATTATCGTTCAGCAATTTTTGCCCTCACTCACACTCCTCCAGAAAAAGACCTCTCGGGCCCGCATGAACGACTTCATGGCGGGCCTTTTTATTTGTCTTCTCGTAACTATTCAGCTGTAGTCCTTGCGCAGGATCGGGGATCCTGTGGCAAGGGTGTTTGTCGCCATGGACGGCGACAACAAGCGGTCATGGATGACGAAAAGCGTCCCTTGACATAGGATCCCCGATCCGGTGCTGAACAGATACGTCTTCTCGATAAATACGCGTTTCGCCCGTGCCACTAACAAGCGCCAGAACGAACAAACATTCCTTCGTTTTATGCCGTAATTTTTATGTATCAATCTTCATCGATATTTTATGTTGATAAGTTGCTGGGCTTAGCTACCTTTTGCCCAAATTTTTACTGCATCTGTCTGTTCCCTCTTTCCTGCCGCCACCGCAGGGATGTCAAGCGGAGCTGGCAAAAGAACCCTTATCACACACTGGAAAAAGGAGTAAAACCATGCACGCCGTTAGCAAAAAAATCCTCTTACCCTGCTTCTTGTTGTTGGCCGGCATCGCCTCAGCAGCAGACCACTCCATGTTTATTACTGAACCCCTGAATAGCGGCCCGAAGTGACGGAGACCTGCTTACAATGCCATGATGATGCTGCCCGGCAAGTGATGGAAACCAGCTTACTCACCCGGTCTTTGAACAGACGGTCGACGGCAAAACGGTCAATCGTGGAAGATCAACGCGGTCAACAATTTTGCGTTGCCGTCGGTTCCAATGAGCCGCGCGTACCAGCTGCCATGTCGGCTACGGCTGGAGACGAACTTTGATCACCGATGTTCAGCAGACTGTCTGTCTGTCATGACGGCACCGGTACCTATGTTAAACTTCATCGCCAGCTGGAAATCCCGCTCCTGACGTTGACCTGCTTCAGTTGCCCAGAGGTCACCGCAAAGCTCGCGCAAGCCTGCGTGCCCGCCATTTCTGGTGGTGGTGGTGACGCGGTCGTCAAACATGGTGATTCGGATTCCAGTATCACCAACCCAACCCGCGATATCGATGTCCATATGGCCGTTGATGGCCTGAACTTCAGCTGTAGCGACTGCCATACGACCGAAAATCACAACATCCGCGGCCATGCCATGGTCGTTTCTCCAAGCGGTGAAAATCATATCGGCTGTGTCGGTTGTCACGGCGAAGATGTCCACAAAAGCAAAACTTTAATAACCACTATAAGCCGTGTCAGCTAGACCTGTCATATTCTGCTTTAGTTAAAGAGGTTGCCACTAACCCGGATTATCATCGCCGCAGGATCTTGATGTTCCTAAAGATGAAAATGGGCGCAAGGCATATGACAAGCGCAAGGGCCATTTCACCTGGGGGAAAAACATCCAGCCAACCTATGCCTGGTATAATGGTGAGGCTGGTGCCTATGAAATCGGAGACAAAATTGACCCAGACCAGGTCACAGCACTGAGCTATCCCATCGGCGAGCGCAGCGATCCGAAATCAAAGATTTACCCCTTTAAAGTTCACACAGCAAAACAGATCTATGACACCAAAAACATGTATCTGATCACCCCTAAAGTCTGGGGACCAAAAGGCGATCCGGACGCTTACTGGGTGAACTTTGACTGGAAAAAAGCGGCAACAGCCGGGATGCAGGTCAGTGGCCTTGATTTCAGTGGTGAATATGACTTTGCCCCTACCACCATGTACTGGCGCATCAATCATATGGTTGCCCCCAAAGAACAGGCCCTGCGCTGTACCGACTGTCATGGCAAAAAGAGTGATTTTGCCTGGAGCGAATTAGGCTACAGTGCCGATCCGATGCTTGATCGTAATCAAAAACGGTTCAAATAATTCGAACCGACATTTTATCAACATTAAGGCTCTCCGTGTATATTATTAACGGAGAGCTTTTTTTGTGCTTCTATCTTGACTGCCATCCTTGAATCTGCAACAAATAATGAACGCAAAGGTTCACTGAACACCTACCCCTTTGATAACGCCTGCTGAAAACTATTTTGTGTCACTTGCTTCGGAAGCCGGCAGCAAGGAATTGCTTTCAGCCGATACAACGGTCATTTAAACAGATCTCGACCTTCCATTGAGGTACCCTATGCCCCGTAAACCCCGCCTCGAAGATGATCAGATCATCTACAACAGCATGCAGGCCATCCGCGGCATTCCCCAGGCAAAAATCGAATTCATGATGCAAAAAATCGGCGGTCCCTTTGCCGGGGCTTTCCGTCTGTCCGGCCCCTGGGGTGAGCGCTATTATTACATCAAGGTGGTGCCGCGCTTAACGGCTGATATTGCAGATCTGGTCATCCATCAGCTCAAAACCTCCCCGGCGCCCCAGAATGCCGCACCACTCCTGCTCAGCAATTATATTTCCGCCAACATGGCGGAAAAACTGCGCAAGAGCAAAATCGAACATGCCGACTGCGCCGGCAATGTCTACCTTGACCAGATGCCTCTGTATATCGACATCAGTGGCCGCAAACATACACCAAAACCCCCGACGGTAGACCGCCTGTTCCGCGCCAGCGGCTTAAAGCTGATCTACCTGCTGCTGCGCAACCGTAAAGCGGTCAACGCCACCTATCGTGCGCTGGCCGATGATGCCGGCATCGCTCTGGGTGCCATCGGCAGCCTGTTTGGCGAACTGGAAAAACGCGGCAATTTAACCCATGACGAACAGGGAAAACGACAACTGACTGCCGTTGAGGAGCTGCTGCAACGCTGGCAGCTGGGATATCTGGAAACCCTGCGCCCGCGCCTCTTCCTGCAACGCTGCAAACTGGCCGCCGGTGACACACCAGTCAGTCTGGCACAACGGCTGAAACAGTTGAATGTCAGTTCACAGATTTTCATTGGCGGCGAGCTAGGTGCCGGCTTGATGACACGCGGTTTTCAACCGCAATCGGCGGTGCTCTATCTGGAGCCGGAACAACAGCTCAAAACCATGCTGCAGCTACACCTGAGCGCCGATCCAGAGGGCGAGGTAACCCTGCTGCAGACCTTTGGCCGTCAGTGCCGTTGGACCGGGCTTCAACCGGAAGGACTGACCCTGACAGACCCCCTGTTGACCTTTGCTGAAATCAATGATTGTGCTGATGAACAGTTAGCGGTACGCCTCTATCAACAATATCTCACACCACGCTTTAACGATGACAGATGACAAGTTCGCCGCTTTTTTCATCCACCGATCCGCCTGTGGAGCACCTGCTTGCCGTTGATGCCGGCCTGCACACTGGTCTTGCACTATACAGCCGAGACAGCAAGCTGCTGTGGTATCGTTCCCACCATCTGGCTGATCAGCAGAAATTGAAACGCCTGATCGCTACATTATTACGCAGCGCGCCGCTGCCAACCCATATATATCTGGAAGGGGGTGGCCCGCTGGCCGAACTGTGGCAGCGTGAAACCCTTAAGCTGGAGCGCGTGTTTGTCCAATTGCATGCCGGCCAATGGCGTGAACAACTCTTTTATGCGCGCCAGCACAACAGCGGGCGCGTTGCCAAACAAAACGCGCTGAAGATGGCCACCGGGGTGATCGACAGCTTGAGTCACAAAAAGCCAACGGGACTGCGTCATGATACCGCCGAGGCAATTCTGATCGGACTTTACGGATTACTGGATCTGGGCTGGCTGGAGTGCTGGCCTCCAAAAAAGGAGGAACATTGATGGCACAATACGATTTCATTGTTATTGGTGGCGGCATTATCGGACTCGCCACCGCGCGTCAATTACAGCAGGATCATCCGGATAGCAAGGTTGCCGTCCTTGAAAAGGAATCACGCCTGGCCTTACACCAGACCGGACGTAACAGCGGGGTTATCCATGCCGGTGTTTACTACCAACCGGGAAGCCTCAAGGCGCGTTTCTGCCGTGAGGGGAATCGGGCCACCAAAGCCTTCTGCAAAAAACACAACATTCCTTTTCGTGAAACCGGCAAGCTGCTGGTCGCTACCAATCATGCTGAACTGGGACGGATGCAGGATCTGCTTGAGCGCTGTCGCCAGAATGACATTCCTGCCGAGGTACTTAACCAGCAGCAACTGCAGGGAAAGGAACCCAACGTTGTCGGTCTGGGCGCAACTTGGGTACCATCAACCGGGATCGTCGACTACGCCCAGATCACCCACAAGCTGGCCGCCCTTTTTACAGCTGCTGGCGGGCAGATTCACACCAACTGCAGGGTGACCGGCATCAGGGAGAATCATGGGGCTGAGGTCACTTCCAGCATCGGTCGTTTTTCCGCTAAATTTGTCGTCGGCTGCGCCGGTCTGCACTCCGACCGCTTGATTCGCATGCTGGGCAAAGAACCGGAATTCCGGATTTTACCGTTTCGGGGCGAATATTTCCAATTACCAGTCGATAAACGCAGGATCGTCAGCTATCCGATCTACCCGATTCCCAATCCGGAACTGCCGTTTCTCGGCATTCACCTGACCCCCATGAGCGACGGCTCCCTCACCGTTGGCCCCAACGCCACCCTGGCCTTGGCCCGCGAAGGCTATAGCCGCTGGAGCATGAATCTGCGCGACCTCATTGATATGTTCAGCTACGTCGGACTCTACCGCCTGATTGGAAAATACCCGGGACCAACCCTGACCGAGCTGAAAAACTCCCTCTATCGACCAGGCTACCTCAAGCTGGCCCAGCGCTACTGCCCACAGATTGAATTGGACGATCTCTGCCCCTACCCGTCAGGAGTTCGCGCCCAGGCGGTTCGCGCCGACGGCAAAACCCTCGATGATTTTCTTTTTGTCAAAGGAGAACAAAGTCTGATCGTTGGCAATGCCCCGTCACCGGCAGCCACTTCAGCCCTGCCAATCGCCCGCCACATCTGCGATCAGGTCAAAGAAGCACTGGGTTGATCTTGACATTCCTTGACCTGATTAGCACCCATCTGCTGTTTGGTCCCTTCTCCTGGGGGAGAAGGTGGCTGAAAGCTGGGTGAGGGGCTTGAAATGTGAATTGGTTTTGGATGGTTTATGCGAGGGAAATAATCTGATCGGTAATCTCGGTAAAAGCGACATCATGGCTGATCAAAAATAATTGATCGTACCAGTGCTCTGTGACCTCTTCCTTGCCGACATCTATCGCCCTGAAGGCAAGAGCCAGGTTTTCCCGGCGCGTCACATCGAGATTGGAAGTTGGCTCATCAAAGAAGGCGATTCGGGCGCCAATGGTCTGCAACATCGCCAAACGCAGGGCCACCACGGCACTCATGGTCTGGCCGCCGGAAAGTTGGTCATCGGCTCGTTCACGCAGTTCGCCATCGACCATATCGCGCAGAACAATCTGATAGTTATCGCCCCAGGCCAGTTCCTCATCAACTTCCGAGATGATTCGATAGATACGATTGGCGCGCTGGCTGATTTCCTCCCGAAAGCGTTCAGAGAGGTGCCCGGAGACACTCCGGAACACCCGGTTACGCAAGAATTTGACCAGATCATCTTTCTCTTTATACGACTTGATCTGATCCCGCTTTTCGGTGATGTCTTTTTCAATTTTCTTAAGCTTGTCGATTTCAGCGCTCAGACGTAAGACGTCAGCAGCCAACCCTTTTATCTTCTGGCTAAGGGCGCTGACACCACCCCAGAGATCGTCCTTCTGTTGACGCAGACGTCCATGCTCTGCTGCGTCATACTCCTTCCCCATCGTACTGAAGGCCGCTTCCTTTGCTAACAGATCATCCTGCAACTGCTTGCGATGCGTACTAAATTTTTCCAGATCAGCCCGGCGCTGGTCTAATTCTTCCGCCTGTTGCTGATTAGCTACATAACTGTCACGGGCTTCCTGGTGTTGCATCTTCTGTTTCTCAGCCGCGTCAATATCAGCTTGCAAGCGGCCGTAGGTAGCCAACACCTTTTGTTTCTCATCAAGTTGCTGCTGTGCTGCTGATTGTTCCTTTTGCAGTTCTGCCAGCCCCTCAGCTTTGAGCTCATTGGAGTTACGGCGCTCGCCCAACCTGGCCATCTGAACATCCAGCCCTTCAAGTTTAACCGCAACCGCCTTAAGTCGATCGTTGGCCTGACTGGCCACATTCTCTTCCCGTTCGAGCGTGTGAACGTCCTCCTGGAGACGTCGGCGCACCTGATCCAGTTCAGAAAATTTGGCCGTAAACACATCGTCCGGAGGCTTTGCCGCTATATTGAGGCACGGCTCCTGGAAGAACGGGCATATCCCCTCGGCAAGCTTTTCGCTCCCCTCTCGCAGGCCCGCCCAACGTCCTTCGAGTAACCCCAGTTGCTTGCGCGCCCCTTCAAGGTTCTCACGGATTTCCGGCAGGCGCTCAGACAAGGCTTTTTGCTTGTCATCCAGCGACAACGCCTTTCGGCTTTCTGCCAACGTTTTCTCTTCGGCAACCAGTTCCTCTCGAGTACTTTGTGTCACCTTGGTCTCAATCTTTAACCGTTCTGTCAGCTTGCCAATCTGGTTATTGAGATCAGCGACTCCTTGTTCCTGTTGCCGCTGAACCTTGACCTTTTCCCGCAGTTCACCCAGTTCTATCTCGGCCTGTTCGTAGGCTTTTTTACCGGCCGTGCTCTCGACAATGACCTTGTGAGCTTTTTCCGCCTCCTCGACCAGAAGTGTCTGCTTACCGATCATCTCGTTACCGTTACTGATCCGCTCCTTGAGGGTTTCAACCTCCTTTTCAAGCCCTTTCAGATCTTTTTCACGTTTATCTACAGCGAGGAGAAGTTCTTCAAGGCTCTTGAGCTGCTGCTGTTGCAAAGCCAGATCCTTCTCGGCTTGCTCAAGATCCTTCTTCGCCGCTTTATGCTCAGCCCTTTTCGCCGGCAGCTCAGCCACCTGATTCTGGAGAGGGCCGATGGCGCTTTCCAAAGCATCCACCTTTGCCTTGATGGCACTGGTCAAGACCTTGGTCTCGTTGAAGGTCTTACGCCAGATGTCGATGCCGAGAATTTCGTCAAACTTGTCACGCCGTCTGGTTGTCTGTTTGATGACAAAGGGACCGAGAAAGTCGTGCTGAAAGGGACCGATCACCAACTCAAACTGTTCTGCCAGGGAACGACTTGAGCGCAGACCTAACAACTCTTTCAGCCGCCCTTCCGTCTCCTTGCTGTCCTTGTGTTCCTCCACTTCAAAATCGCCGGCGACCTCTTTGGCCAGAAGCCACCTGGACGGCGTTCCGACAGTACGGCTGACACGGTAGCGTCCGTCATCCCCACATTGGAAGACAACGGCAATGTCCCCGCGCTTGGCTCCGATTGTCACAAAGCGGTCAACGTTGCCGACAAAGCTCTGGGCATCGATACCAAACATGGCATAGCCGATCGCTTCAAAAATGGTGCTTTTGCCGGCCCCATTGGGACCGGAGAGTACATTGATGCCGGGACAAAAGTTTAGTTCGGTGTCGCGATGCGACTTGATATTTTTAAGATGGATGGAGATGAGCTGCATCAATTACCCTCCGTGTCGAGC
The DNA here is from genome assembly GCA_018399135.1 of Deltaproteobacteria bacterium. Classification (GTDB taxonomy): domain Bacteria; phylum Desulfobacterota; class Desulfuromonadia; order Desulfuromonadales; family Geopsychrobacteraceae; genus Pelovirga. Next base: position 12,245 of record JAGYPB010000059.1, read on the forward strand.
AGAGACAGCAATTCATCACCATCGACATCACCTTTTTGCACAACATTCTTCAAGGCGATGGAGAGCCGGATCAGTTCTTCCTCGCGCCCTTGGTATTCGCTGCCGGACGTGATCAGCTCATACAGAACCTCCTGCTCAATCTCCTCCAGGCTTTTTTTAGCCCCACCTGTATCTTCGGCGCTGCTGACAAGAGACAAGTGGTTTTTGATTTCGACATGCAACGGGTCAACCAACTCATCCAGTTTCGCTTTTAGCAATTCACGCCCCAGCTCAAAGGGATGAAACCCGACTCGACCAACCAGTTTTAACTCAAGCAGGGGTTTACCTTTAACACCGGAGCTATCAACTTTGGCGATAACTTGTTCTCGGAACATTTCGATTGCCTGTCCAGCATTTTCCGCGCCATTCAGATCAATCGTTTCAACAAACATCGGACGCGGCGACGTATTCCAGAATTCCGGTATAAACTCATCGGTGTCGAATGTGACAAAGTAGTAACCCTTGTCATACTTCTCTTCACCAAAATTGACCCGCTCCGGCGAACCGGGATTATAGGCATAGACGTCACCCTCAGGCGTTTTAATCACGTAAGGTTTATGGCCATGGCCGAGGGCAACATAACCGAATTTCTGTGCCAGAGGGTGGGCTTGTTCCAGCGCCATGTTGCCGATTTCAACCGGGCTGAATTTCCAGATACCAACGTGAAACAGCAGCAAATTGTTGCTGGTGTTGACCCCTGCGCAGATGCGCTCCACATGATGACCGGCCTGGGCTCCAATATAACCAAGACCATAAATATTGACGCCGCCGATTTCGATATACCCACCCATACCGCTGTTCTCATCAAAGGGATCAAAGCGATAATCGCCATCATCGGTTCGCGCAGGCCGCAGCAGTTTGATGTAGCCCATCTGCGACAGCGCTTCCATCCAGGAGACGTTATCGCGGCGATGGATCCAATCGTGGTTACCTTCGATAGCGATGCAGGGGATTCCGGTATCCTTGAGGGGTTGCAGGGTGGAGATGGTGCGAGCGAACGTTTTGGGCAGAATCTGGCCGACGTGGAACAGATCGCCGGCAATTAACACCGCATCGACCTGGTTCCTGATGGCGTCGTCACAAATGCCTGCCAAACAGACAAAGAAGTCGTCGTAACGATCGCTCTCACCCGGCGAATTGCGATAGCTTTTGCCCAGGTGGATGTCAGATGTGTGAATAAATTTCATGATAACCGCGCGGAGCTGAAAGGAATTTGAGGTGAACGATAATAAATAACATCTGGCGGAAAATGCCGCAATCACGGATTTCCATTTATCCGGCAACAGCGAGGGACAATGTCGCACCCAAAAAACCATCATTACCGTCGCGGCAAACGAACACATCAATCATAAGAGCACCAAGGCCCTCTTGACTATTCAGGTGGGGGATTCCGGTAATGCACCGTTTGGAACACGAAAACCTCGCCCGGAGTGCAGATCGGGGCATTCCTACATTGCGTGCCCGCCCCCCCCTGTGTCAGCATATGTGTCGCCTCAAATAAAAACTAAGAGGAGACAATACGTCATGCCAATGCAATTTTCCCAAGCCTTCATCGGCGTAACTATTCAGCCTGGCCTTGCGCAGGGTCGGGGATCCTGTGGCAAGGGTGTCTGTCGCCATGGACGGCGACA